>JABMSA010000377.1 GCA_013202185.1 Planctomycetota bacterium | reverse complement strand
TTGCTGAACTGCGCCTACACGCTGGCCGCGCGGCGCCTGCACAAGCGCTCGGAGCCGGGCAAGAAGCGCCACCTCAGGGCCGTAGGCATATTCGCCGCCACGCAGATCGTCCTCGACCTTTTCATCCTCACGTGCATCCTCCATTTCGCCGGAGGCATACACAACCCATTCTGCTTCTACTACGTCTTTCACGTGATCCTCGCGTCGATCCTCCTCACGCGCAGGAGCGCATACGGCGTGGCAGCGCTCTGCGTGGTGCTCTACAGCGCGATGGTGCTGCTCGAATTCCTTCGTGTGATAACCCTGAGCCCGCTCGCCGCCCATATCGCCAGCTACACACCCGGCTACGTTGCCACATCGATCATTGCAATCGGATCCACCCTCTTCTTGAGCGCGTTCATGGCAACGTCGATCATGACGCGGCTCCAAGAAAAAGAGAATGAGCTCGAAAAGGCAATGCGGGCAGTGAAAAAGCTCGAGGAGACCAAAAGCAGATTCCTCAGGCTCGTCTCACACGAAATGAAATCGCCCATCGTCGCAATACAGGCCATACTCGACGCCCTCCACCTCACCAGCAAAGACACCATGACCCCCAAGAGCGCACAGATGCTGGCAAGGGCCGGAGAACGCGCTCAAAGCCTGCTCACCCTTACAAAGGACCTCCTCACGCACTCCAGGCTGCAAGCAACAGATGCCGGCCACGACGACGAAAACGCCGAGAATATCGATATGCTCAGCCTCACGCGAAAAAGCATACAGTTTCACCGGCCGCAGGCCGAAAAGCGCGGCATCAGGCTCGTCGAGGAATATCCCGAAAAACCATTTCACGTCAGTGGCGACGGCGATTTGCTCGACCTCGTGCTCACCAACCTGCTCTCGAACGCCATCCGCTACACCCCCGCCGGCGGCGAGGTGCGAGTAGCCTGGAAGCTCGGGCCGGCGGCGGCAGTCCTAACCGTAGCCGACACCGGCATCGGGATACCCCAATCCGAAATGCAGCACTTGTTTCACGAATTCTTTCGCGCCCAAAACGCAAAAAACTTCACCGCGTCGGGCACCGGGCTCGGCCTGGCAATAACCAAGAGCGTCATCGACAACGCCGGCGGCAACATCTCAGTACAAAGCACGGAAAATCAGGGGACCACCTTCACCGTGCAACTGCCGCTGGCATTGTAGAGACGGGCCGGTGGCCCCGGTCCGCCGTACGGCAGAAAAGCTGACACCCTCCATCCTCCGTAAATGGGGCTCGACGGACTGCGTGGGGCGCCGTCACCGGCTTCGCCTTCACCCGCCGCCTGAGTACGACGTTACCGACCGGTAGGCAAGCCGTTCAGTGGTGCGGCCGTCGCTGTGGTTGGTTCCGTGCTCGCCTCCGTCCTACGACTTCTTTGCACTCAGTGCTTTTGCCGCGTGATGAGCTCTGACACGCATTCTCTCGAGGAGAAGACGGATTTCCTCTTCGTTTCGGGGAGCTTCCGGTCGGATGATCTCTGCGAACGTCTCCCGGAAGAGGCGATGGAGGTGGATATACTCGGGGAAGTCGGATCGCCGCTGAGCGCCATCCCAGATTGCTCCGAGATGCTCGAGGGTCGGCCTTGGAGAACCCGCGCAGCTTGAGCCGTCTTGGTGTACGCGGGCACGGGGCCAGGCGGGGATGATTCCGCTGATTTTCTTGTCGTATGACGCCTTGCAGACCGGCAGGCCCACGCCGTTATAGAGCTTGATGCCGTCCCGAGCAGGTGAGCAGAGCTGGCTCACGACCTGCCAGCCGGTCTTCACGCTGACGCTCCCGGCGGCGATACCCAGGTACCAGTCGCCTTTGAACCCGCCCGAGGGAAGGGCGGCGACCCGGATGTGCGGCGCAAGGTTGTCATTCTGCTTGAGCATGTCGCGAAGCGTTGTATACCAGTGGCACCAGACGTCTGCATAGGCGCCCGCAGCGCCGACACGCACCGTACGGTTCAACGGCGGCTCGTTGAGGGTCCGCTTTCTCGTCTTGTCGCACTCGTGCTTGGCGGCTTCCGTACATTGCACGCCGCGCTTTTTCTTATTGCGTTCGCTTGCATGGAGAAGGTGGCTGAAGTTGGACAGGCGCTGCTCTCTGTCTTTCATCTGTTGTTCTGTGAGGTCGCAAGGTTTGGTGAGCCATGCTTCCAGCGACGGAGCCGTCGGGTCGTCCGCGCAGCTTTTCATAGGGAGGTCGAGGAGCTCGAGGAAGAGGCAGACATAGGTTTCGCTGGCCCTTCGGTCGAAGTCGAAGATAAGATCTTTGCCGACGGCGAGATCCATGAGCTTCTTCCACATGTCCTCCTTCGAATCCTGCAGGGCCCGTCTGTTCGCAAACGCCCGCCCTTGATCGGTCTCCTCGTTCCAAGCAAGGAGCAAGACGTTCGAGTAGAAGGGCAGGCCGTAGTGCGCCTTGCCGAGGTCCTCGTGGTAGGGGTTCCAGTGGCTTTTGCCGCCGGTGGCGTTAGACTCAACAGCGTTTGCGGTCTCGGCTCCGCGTAGGTATCGTTTCAGGTCGACGAGGCCGGTTTTGGCTTCCTCTTTGCAGAATTCGTCGAACATGATGACCTTCGTGTCATGGAGCGGGGCGTCGCGCCACAATTCTCGTGCCTCATAGAGGGGCTCGGCAGTCTCGGGGGTGAAGTACTCGATGGTCACTTTCTGGCCGAGGAGAGCATCGGCGCAGGAGCGAAGGCGTTTGGCGTATTCGATCTGTGCTTCAGATTCCACGTATAGCGATATGCCGAGCTTTGCGCGATAGGGGGCGCCCGTTTCGATCTTCACGAGGTCCTCAAGACGCGACGAATCGGCCACCAGGCTTGCACAAGCTTTTCCGCCTTGAGAGGAATCAGGGGAGCTCAGCGTGAGCTCGATCGGCGTAGGGGCCTCCTCGAGCGCTTCCGTGTCGGACGACGATACCCTGAGGATGACCGTATCCCGCCCATAGATGGATATCCGAGATGTCTCGAGTATCGCATCTGCCACGAGGCTGAGCACCGGGTCCAGGGGCTCGCCCGACGCGGTGATGAGGATCGGGATGGGCCCTTTGCCGCGGATGACGTCTACCAGGGCGGGCAAGAACATCTTGCCGGCAGTCCGGCTCTGGGCCAGCAGCGGGAATCGCGAGGGTATTTCCGACGCGTCATCGAGGACCACCCGCAGTGTCTCCTCGGCCGGGTTGTCTGTCGAGCGGGTCAGTTGCTCAATCTCCATCAGCACGGCTTCGATGAACTCCTCCGCCAGGATATAGCCGGGCCTGAAGCTCAGCACGCTCAGCTCGCACCTACGCTCTTTGGCATTACTCGTGCAAAGGAAAGAGGTCCTCATTATCTTGGTGTTTTCGCCGGACTTCAGGGGGGCATCGGGTAATTTGTCAAGCAGATCGGCGTTGCTTTCACGCTGGTCGGCCGCCCCCACGTCTGGCCACCCCTCGCAAAAGACCGGGGTAGTCTTGATGTCAGGCGCCACAGATTCCCGTAGCGACAGGAGCAGGCCGTTCTTGCCTTCCAGCAAACCGCGGAGAAGGAAATTGGTCGCGACTGCCGATTTGAAGGTGTTGTACTGGCCGGTCACCACGATGATGGGAGATTGCCTGCGAG
>JABMSA010000376.1 GCA_013202185.1 Planctomycetota bacterium | reverse complement strand
TCCCAACGTCACGGCCGTAAGCATCGCCACGCCCGACTTCGCACACCTCGCCCCCGCCCTGCAATTGATCGCAGCCGGCAAGCACGTCCTCTGCGAAAAACCCCTCGCAACCACCCTCGAGGATGCCCGCCGAATACACCTCGCAGCCCAGAAGGCCAACATCACGCTGATGGTCGATTTTCACAACCGGTTCAACCCGGCCTGCCTCGAAACAAAGCGGCGCCTCGAGCGGCTCGGCCGGCCGATCTACGGCAGCATCTGCCTCAGCAACACCTTCAGCGTTCCCGGCTCGATGCTCTCTTGGGCGTCGAAAAGCGGCCCCCAGTGGTTCCTACTGCCCCACATAGTCGACCTCGCCCGGTGGTACGCCGGCGCCGAGCCCGCCGCCGTGAGCGCCGTGCGGCACGACGGACTACTCAAGAAACGCGGCATCGATGCCGCCGATTCAATCCAGGCGCTCCTCGATTTCGACGGCTGCTGTATCCTCGTCGAGTCCAGTTGGATACTGCCCGAGTCATGGCCAAGCGTGATAGAATTCGAAGGCAAGATCGTTTGCGAAAACGGCCGCGTCGGATTCAGCCTCCACAACCAGGGCGTCACCGTCAACACCCAAGCCGAATGTCAATACCCCTTCACCGGCGGCTCATACGACGTGGCCGGCCAAACCACCGGCTTCTTCCACCTGCCCATCAACCACTTCATCGACTGCATCGCGCGCGGCAGGCAGCCCCTCACCACCGGCCGCGACGGCCTGATGACCACGATGATCATCGAAGCCGCCCTCCGATCCGCCGCCGAGCAGCGCCGCGTCGCCCTCGACGAACTCATGCACCCCACCGACCTCGAAATCGAAAAGATAGAAGAAGACCAGGGGATGTTTGAATAGGCGGCCCGCAGCCCCGTATTACACGTCCGTTTCCGGCGCTTTATACGCCCTTATTATCCCCGCGTATAAAACCTCGCCGTAAATCATTGCCCCACCACCCGCCCCCCGCCGGCTGAAGAAGAGCCTGTAGTCCTCGTCAGTTACCACCCGGCCAACGAGCCCGGCCACAAGCTGCGTGTCATTGCCGCGGGCGCCGCTCTTCACGGCGAGCAGTTGCGGGCCGAAGTCGTCCGAATCGTAGTCGGTGCGCGATACGATTGCGTCCTTCAACTCGTCCTCGTATGCGATCCGGGTCTCACGGGTCAACGGCTCCGGCTTTACGGATTCAGGCAACGACTCCCCCGCGAACGGATTCATCGAAGCGCCGGATCGCTTGGTCGCGTCGAATCCCAAGTGCATGAGCTGCTCGATGATCGCGAGCGTCTTCTCCGCGCCCTCGTTGCGAAGGGACTGCCGCATGGCCTCGATGACGGCGTCCCCAGTTCGTAGCCGCGCCACATGTAAGTCAAGAAAGCATCTCTTGCAACAGAATAATTGTACATATGCCAGACTGCTCGAAGAGCTTCTTGCTCTTGTCTTACATTCAAAGAACCAGCAACCAACTCCACTACGAAGATCCCGCGACGAAGTTCACCCGTAATCCCCGACAGCGCAAATTGCAGTCCTGAAAGCAGAGCCCTAGCATGGAGTTCATACCCAGTGAGGTCATGTTGCATATGCTGCCAAGCAACATCCCGAAGAGCTTTGCATGCTGCTCTGACAAGCAAGTAGATCGAAACGTAACAACGGGGGTGGATGTTTTTCAGTATTGAGGCCCTCCATGGCTCGATCTCATCCTCAGCTCTTTTCATAGCTGCTGGCATCGATGACCTTTTCTTCAGCATTTGCATCTCACAAGAGGTTTTGCCGGACGCGAACGGAACATGTCGGCGCCGCCCCTCATGCGGCCGCGTCGCCTGTTCATCTTCTCGAACAGTTTCTTCTGCTCGTCGGTCAGAGTGCCCATGATCTGCTCACGCAGTTGTCCCTGGGCCTTGCCCTGGCCTTCGCGCAGCTTGCGCATCTTGGCCATGACTTCCTTCATGGCGTCCTTGTTGTAGTTCTTTCTGGCCTCGCCCATCTGCTTGCGGAGCGCCTCGGAC
>JABMSA010000375.1 GCA_013202185.1 Planctomycetota bacterium | reverse complement strand
TCGCAGTACCTTTACAAGGACCGGCAAGCGCGGGAAGAGCGCTGCCTGCGGCAATTCGGCAAAGAGGGCGATACCGTCGACGGCCGCCCAGTGGCCCGACCCCGCCGCGCCGTTCTCGTTTCCACACAAATCATCGAGCAAAGCCTCGATCTCGACTTCGATCTGATGATCACGGAGCTTGCGCCCGTCGACCTCATCCTCCAGCGAGCAGGCAGGCTGCACCGGCACAACCGGCCCGACCGGCCCGCAAGCCTCAGCAGGCCGCAATTGTGGATACTCGAGCCCGACACCAAAGACAATGGCAGCCCCCACTTCGGCGGCAGCGCATACGTGTACGATCCTCACGTTCTGCTGCGCTCATTCCTTGCCTTGAAACAAAACGATCGTACCACCGTTGCCGTGCCCGACGACGTAGAGCCGCTCGTCGAGGCCGTGTATGAGGACCGCGACTGCCCGGAGAAGCTGCCCGAGCACTTGAGGGACGAATGGCAGCGAACACGCTCAGCCTGGAAAAAGAGGGCCTGGAAGGACAGTGTGCAGGCACAAGTACATCTGATTTCTGATCCTATCGGAGAGGACAATATCATTGAGGACTTTAATGTTCAGTTAGAAGAAGATGATCCTTCAGTGAACTTGTCGCTCCAAGCCCTGACAAGGCTCTCAAGGCCAACGCTCTCTGTCATCTGCCTCTATGGCACAGATGAGGAAGCGTACCTGGACAGCGGACACTCTCAACCAGTGAATCTGACACAAGTGCCAGACCAGGAAACTATCAGGATGTTACTGGCTAATTCAATCCGCATTTCTGGAAAACCACTGATTGATGCAATCTACAAACATGGTGCGCAGATACGCTGCTGGGCACGCTGCGCTTTGCTAAGGCACGGCTGGCTGTTCCTGCTCGACGACCAGTCGCACCAGTCAATTGGCGATTTCGAGGTCCGCATAGATGCGACATGCGGACTTGTGGTGAAGAAGATAGTATAGGAGAATAGCTGATGGCGACCTTCAACCTTATTGACGAAGAATGGATACCATGCATCATGTGCAACGGTGCGCATAAGTCGTACGGGCTTCAGAAGGTGTTATCGGAAGCCAGCGACATTCGTGAGGTATTTGATCCGTCTCCACTGGTTACTGCGGCGCTGCACCGCTTGCTGCTGGCCTTACTCCACCGGAATTTCGCGCCCACGAGCCTCGCGGCCTGGACAAGACTGTGGAAGCAAGGATGGGACACCGAGTTGCTAGCCAAGTATTTCGAGAAGTGGCGCCATCGTTTTGATTTGCTCGATGAGGAAAGGCCCTTTTATCAACAACCATCATTCATTGCCAAGAAGGACACACCCGTCAAACGTCTTCCCCTCGAGTTTGCGGCCCAAAACAATGCAACGCTCTTTGACCACAGCTTTGACCAAGAGTGGCCCGGTGTCACGCCTGGTGTTGCTGCTCGCTGGCTCCTCGTCAGCCACGCGTTTTCACCCTCTGCCGGCAAGAGCGAAACCATTCATACAAAGGACTGTCCCTGGTCAAGAGGCGCGGTTGTTTTGCTTCAGGGCGAAAACCTCTTTGAGACGTTGACACTCAATCTTCTCAGCATGTTCGTGAAGGACTTTCCAACCACAGGCGGAGACCTCCCAACCTGGGAGCATGACGCAGAATTCCAACCCGAGCATGACCTCGCCCCTTCCGGCCCGCAAGAGTACCTCACCCTTCAAAGTCGGTGGGTCCGCCTTCTGACGGCACCAACACAAGACATCAAAGCCTGCTACCTTGCACAAGGAAGAGCCGTCGCAAACGACTGGACATCCGAACCCTTCTTTGCGTACAGGAAAAGCAACGAAGGCGGCCTTTGGCCCTGGACATTCAGTGAAGAGCGCACCGCATGGAGAGACAGCCATTCACTTTTCAATCTTTCAGAGAACGCGCCTTTCAAGCTACCACGCGCCCTGAATCGCATCGCCGTGCTCGTGCGCGATGGTGTGCTGGATCGTCGCAGGCAGTTCCAGTTGTGTGTCATGGGCCAGTTGCTGGAATCCAGACAGCCAACCATGTGCCTCTGGCGACACGAGCGCCTCCCGCTACCGGTGTGCTATCTGGACGATGTTGAGCTGCTCGGCAAACTTCACGAAGCTCTTAGCCTCGCGGAAAGTGTGGGGGCGCTGTTAGGCGCGGGTTACATTTGGCTGAATAAAACCAAACGCCCCAGACCCTTGCAGGTCCTTGCTTCGGAGATACTCTTTCCACTTGGCGGGCGTGAACCTGATCAAAAGGCAGTCCAGGCAAAAGTCAACTCCATCGGGGCCAAGCAGCTCTACTGGTCCGGCCTGGAGATCCCTTTCAAAGAGCTTATCATTCTCTTGCCCAAAGACAAGGATACGGCCGAAGACGGAACAGAATCCTATGGAAGCAAGGTACTCCCTCAGTGGGCGCAACGTTTGCGTCGCACTGCATGGCAAGCCTTTTCCAACGCAACATGTGACCTCGACACAACAGGCCTCACACTGCGAGCTGCTGCGATGGCCCGGCAGTGCTTCGCGAAAGAGTTGAATAGAATCCTGGGCCAATACAATCAAGAAAGGAGATGAAAAATGAGTCCACCCAATGAGAAAGACAAAGCGCGCGCCCCGTTCGTTGCCTACCTCGAGAGCCTGCTTGAGCGCGAAGACCGCGCCGCACTCGCAGCCCTTCGGCGCGGGCTCGGCAAGCCCCCCGGCACCGCCGCAGAGATGCACCCCTATGTTGTACCGTGGCTGGGTGAACACACCGCGCCATGGCAAGATGCACCCCTCTACATTACCGCCGCCCTATTCGCCCAATGGCACCAGGGCACAACCGCCGCAGCCGACAACGTACCGCAAAACCTCGGGTGCTCGCTGCGCGAATGCGCCAGGATCGACCCCGATCGCCTCAAGAGTGTTGAACGCCGACTTGTGGCGCTCCTCAACTGCCACCCCGACGACCTCCACATTCACCTTCGCCACGCCGTAGGCCTGCTGAAGTCCAAAAACGTGCCCCTGAATTGGAGTCAGCTTCTTTACGACATCAAGGGCTGGGGCTGGGAAAGCCGCTCCGTGCAGCGTAACTGGGCCAAGGGCTTCTGGGCCACGCTCAAAGACAATCAACACACCGACGCTGCGGAAGACGTTTCCGCCGACACTTCAGATACCACGGACACGTGAGAAAGAAAGGACACTTTGCCATGTTTGTAGAACTGCACATCCTTCAGAACTTCGCGCCATCCTGCCTGAACCGCGACGACACAAACAGCCCCAAGGAATGCGAATTCGGCGGCCACCGCCGCGCCAGAATCTCGAGCCAATGCATCAAGAGAGCAATCCGCGATAGTTGGAAAAACGATGACGAACTCGAGAAGCAGATAAACTCGTTTCTGGGCAAGCGAACGGGGCTCCTGATCGACGAGCTGGCCCAAGACCTGGCCGGCAGACAAGGAATAGAGCATGCATCGGCCGAAAAACTCGCCGAGGCAGTCGTGCAGCATCTCTATGTAAAAAAGTCAAAGCGGAACAAGGCCACCGAAAAACTTCACACGTCCTACCTCGTTTTCCATTCCCAAAAGGAACGAGCACAACTTCTGGAATACCTGGTGGACAACTGCGAAGCTCTTCAAGAAGACCTCAAGAAGGCCCTCAAGGAAAACCCTCCGGCCGCCTCGGGGATTTCGGCAGACATCGCCCTGTTTGGCAGAATGCTGGCGGACCACCCAACCCGCAACGTCGACGCCGCATGCCAGGTTGCCCACGCCATATCAACCAACAAGGTAGGCATGGAGTTCGACTTCTACACCGCAGTAGACGACCTGAACCCCAAGGAACAAACAGGCGCCGGCATGATGGGAACCATCGAATTCAACTCCGCATGCTTTTACCGCTACGCCAACATCGACCTGGATCAGTTGAACCACAACCTCGAAGATGAAGACCTGGCCAGGAAAACCGTCGGGGCCTTCCTCAAGGCAGCAGTCCACGCAATACCAACCGGCAAGCAAAACTCGATGGCCGCGCAGAATCCGCCCTCCTTCGTCTTCGGCGTCGTTCGCAACGGCGGGCTGTGGTCGCTGGCCAACGCGTTCGTGAAGCCCGTGCGGCCGACCCACGACGGCTCGCTCATCAGCAACTCGATAGCCGCCCTCGAGAACTACTGGGAAAGGCTGGAAAGCGTATACGGCGATGATGACATCAAGGAAAAATGCGCCCTTTACCTTGAGCCCGCCGATGGCAAAGCGCTGCCCTGCGTTGATACCTTCCACGCGTTCAACCAGCAGATTTTGGGGGCCGTCAACTTCAACGGAAAGGAGCAGTCTCAATGAGCACCCTCCTTTTGCGCCTTGCCGGCCCCATGCAGTCGTGGGGCACCCAAAGCAGGTTCTCGGTGCGCGACACCGGCCTGGAACCCTCCAAAAGCGGCGTCATCGGCCTGCTGTGCGCGGCCCTCGGCAGGCGCCGAAGCGAACCCGTCGCCGACCTCACCGAGCTTGCAATGGGTGTGCGCGTCAACCGCGAGGGCACTATGAAACGAGACTACCACACAGCCCTCAACGTTGCCAAGGCCGGGGGAGGCATAAAGGTTTGCGAGCCATCCAACCGTTACTACCTTGCCGACGCCGATTTCCTCGTGGGATTCGAGGGAGAAGACGAGCGTTTCCTCGGCCGCCTCGACGGAGCACTGCGCCGGCCTCGATGGCAGCCCTATCTGGGCCGCAAGTCATTCGTGCCGAGCATCCCTACGGCAATCGAAATCGTCGATGAGCCAATGGAGCAAGCGCTGCGGACCCATCCATGGTTCGCCCGCACGCAACGCGAATACGAAGCAGAGCTTCGCCAGTGCGAAGAAGGCAACCCGCGCCGCCTGCGACTCGTCTTCGATGCCGAGTTCGGTTCCACCCACGAAGTACGGCCCGATATTCTCACGTCATTCGCCGAGCGCGATTTCGCCACCCTTCGCTACATTCGCACCGACTGGCTCGAACTGACCCCTGCCATGATCAAGGAGGACCCGCTATGTATCTCAGCAAGCTGACGCTCAACCCCCGCTCGCGCGCAGTACGACTGGACCTCGCATCGGCCTACGAGTTGCATCGCACCGTCATGCGCGCCTTCCCCGACAAGGCCGACGGCGGGCCCGGGCGCGTCCTATTCCGCCTCGAACAGCAGAAGGAAAGCCGCCCGCCCGTCGTGCTGGTGCAGTCGGAGAAACAACCCCACTGGCCAGCCGTCGAAGAAGAACCTCACTACCTGTTTGACGTGGCAAGCAAAACATTCAATCCCAAGTTGCAGGAAGGCAGGCGGCTGGGGTTTCGTCTGAGGGCCAACCCAACCGTGAAGCGAGAGAAGAAGCGCCACGGCCTATTCCGCGACGAAGACCAGCGCGCCTGGCTTGCCCGGAAAGGACAGGCCGGCGGCTTCGACCCGATCGACTTCACCATCCGAGAGGCCCGCACCGTCTTCAGCCGATCCGGCGAAGCCGCGCGCTCGAACCGGCAGACCCATTTTGCAGCAACCTTCGAAGGCATCCTCCAGGTAACCGACAGCGCCGCATTCCTCAACGCCCTCGCTGCCGGCATCGGCCCGGCAAAGGGCTTCGGGTTCGGG
>JABMSA010000374.1 GCA_013202185.1 Planctomycetota bacterium | reverse complement strand
ATCTCGATACACTCAAGCGCATCGTAGAACAGGGAAGCGAAACAATAGATGAACAGGGAAAGAGAAATGCAGTTAGGTAGTTGCCAGAATGAGATTGGGCAACGAGGACGATTCCGTGGAAACCCACACTCAAACCGGAAGAACCAATTGTTTTGATCTTATACTTTGTGTTGCAAAGTCCTTTGCGAGAGAACGATCATGAGACATGCTCTGCTGCTGGCACTACCCGCCCTGCAAGAGGTGCTGTCGGATGATTTCCGGCAGATCAAGTATTCGCTTTTTCCGCCGCTCACGCTGCTCACACTTGCGGGGCTCACGCCTGAAGATCGCTACAGGATCATCGTGCGCGACGAACACGTGGAGCCGGCCGTCGTCGAAGAACACGTGGACATCGTTGCAATGACGGTCTACGTGTCGTCCGCCTACAGGGCATACGAACTGGCGGAGGTATATCGCCGGCGCGGAGCCAAGGTTGTGTTGGGAGGGATTCATCCTTCCACACTTCCCCAGGAAGCCGCGCGCCACGCCGACGCAGTGTGCATCGGGCCCGCCGAGCGCGCGTGGCCCCAGATCCTTTGCGACTTCGAGAACGGCTCGCTGAGGAAATTCTATCGCGGCGCACCGGGCGGCTCGGCTTCGCTGGTTCCATTGCCGCGCCGCGACCTGATGAACCAGAAGGCGTATCTTGTCCGAAACACGATGGTCACGTCGCGCGGCTGCCCGCATTCGTGCAACTTCTGCTACAAAAGCAGTTTTTGGGGCGACCGCTTTTACGAGCGCCGGCCACTTGCCGACGTCGAACACGAGCTGAGCCTGCTGAAGGGAAATTTCGTTTTCTTTCTCGACGACAACTTCCTGGGCAACCGGCGTCGGGCGAGGGAGATATTCCAGTTGCTCAAGGGCTCTGGGATGGTGTGGCAGGCGGCGGCTTCGCTCGACGCGGCACAAACGCCCGTCTACCTCGAGGAGGCCTACGACGCCGGTTGCCGAAGCCTGTTCGTCGGGTTCGAATCGCTTTCCGACGAGAACATGCGCCGGTCGAACAAATCCATCAACGCCGTGGCCGATTACGCCCGGGCGATCAGGCGATTCCACGATGCCGGCATGATGATCAACGCCAGCTTTGTATTCGGCTTCGACTGCGACGGCCCGGACGTCTTCGACCGCACGCTCGAGTTCGCCATCGAAAACAAGCTCGAGACCGCCACGTTCCACGTGCTCACGCCATTTCCAGGCACGCGCCTCTTCGCACAGATGGAAGCCGGCGGGCGCCTGCTGCATCGCGACTGGCGGCTGTACGACACACGCCATGCCGTGTTCCGGCCGGCGCACATGAAACCGGAGGCACTGGAAAAGGGCTATTGGCGCTCGTATGACGAGTTCTACCGATACGGCTCGATCTTCCGCAGATCAGTCGGGATGCCCAATGCGCTCAAGCGGATACTCTACAACATCGTCTGGCGGAAGTGCGACCGGCTCTGGGCGCCGGTGATCCGCCATGGGCTGCTGCCGGCGGTACGGCCGGCGTTCGAGTACATTCTGGCGCAACACAGCAGGTCGCGCACAGCGTCGACCATACCGGCAAGCGGCAGAACCGAAACGGCGCATACCTGAACCGAGCGTCGGGTGTGTAAGACTCTTGCGGCGCGCCGGCAGCACGAGCGCACGCGCATAACACGGGCGCCCGGAGAGGCCCATGCTCCCTGTCGGCTTGTCCCGCCGGAGCAAAAATTCGGCAGCGAATAGCATTGACACGCGGCCGTATGCCTCTATAATGAGATTAGAGAGGAAGCCTCTCTGCACGCTGTGAAGATGATGCCGAGATACGGAGGCGAAGCGACCGACCGATGCCCCCCCAACCTGCCAATGCACTGGAAAAAGAAATCCGCGCGCTTGCCGAGCGGTACCGTCTTGCAGCCTGCGGCGTGGCGGACCTCACGGGCCTCGCCCAACGGAAACCTGATATTCTCGATGCCCTGGAAGGTGACTTCTCCAGAGCCGTGGTGCTCGGCGTGAGGCTGCAGGATGCCGCCCTCGAGACCGTGGTCGACCGGCCCACGCCGCTCTATTTTCACCTTTACCGACAGGCCAACTACCACCTCGATCGCGCGGCGTTCGAGCTGGCGGGGGTGGTTCAGACCGCCGGCCACGCGGCGCTCGCCATTCCGGCCTCGCAGATCATCAGCCGCAACCCGATGCGCGGGCACCTCTCGCACAAGCTCCTGGGCTGGGCGGCCGGCATCGGCTGGATCGGCCGCAGCTCGCTGCTGATACACCCCGAATTCGGCTCGAGGATGCGTTACGTGACGGTCCTCACCGACGCCCCGTTGCAGCCTGGCCGGCCGCATGAAGGCTCCTGCGGCAACTGCACGCAATGCGTTGCGGCCTGCCCGGCCGGCGCCATACACGAAAGCTTCAAGGACTTTGACCTTCGGGCATGCTACGAGAAGCTGAGCGAGTTCACAAGGATACCCGGCATCGGGCAGCACATTTGCGGCGTTTGCGTGAGGGCATGCCGCAGCCCCGGCAAATCCACGGGAGGGGGTTCATGAGCGACCCCGACCCCATAAGCAAAGGCCTGGCGCACACCACCACACAACGCCTCCTCCGCTCGGAGACGTTCGAGAAACGGGCGCTGCACCTCCTGGCAAGGGCGCCCGTGTGGCTGGCGTCGGCGATTGTGCATGCCATTTTCATTGCAATCCTCCTTCAGATCAACGCGTTCAACACTCCCGACAACGAACCCAAAACCTTCAACGTAAGCCTGGCCGACCGCAAGAACGAATCGAAACTTGATCGCGGCGAAGACACGCTCGACAGCCCCATCCCCGTGGTAGACCCAATCGTTGACCCGGCCAGCTTCGAATGGGATGAGAACCAGACTGAGGCCGACGAGGCGCTCGAGGAGTTTGCGGCCGACGACCGCATCCGGCTTGTGTCGATCTACGGACACTACGGCCTGCGAAGCGCGGGCGGGCGCTCGGAAGCCGTGCGCCGAGGCGGCGGCACGCCGGGCTCCGAGCGGGCGGTGGAGCTTGCCCTGGAATGGCTGGGACGGCATCAGGGCGCCAACGGCGGCTGGCGCGCCGACAGCTACACAAGAATGTGCATGTCCGCCGACAAGTGCCGGAGGCTGCGCGATCCGATCAGGAACATCGGCCCCGGCCTCCCCGGCCTGGCAACGCTTGCCTTTCTCGGGGCAGGCTACACCGACCAGCACGGCCGCTTCAAACAGACCGTCGACAAGGCGTTGCACCACATTCTGAAGATCCAGACGCCCAGCGGCCGTTTCGGCCCGGAGGCCGGAAGCCGCACCATCTACAATCATGCCATCTGCACGCTTGCCGTGTCGGAAGCGTACGGCATGACGAAAAATGATCGATACAGGGCCGCAGCCGAAACGGGCATTGCCTACGCTCTCAAGCGGCAGCACATCGACGGCGGCTGGGGTTACCTCAGAGACGGCGCCACCAACTACATGAGCGACGTGTCGGTTACCGGATGGGTGGTCATGGCGCTCAAGTCGGCCGAGATGGCCGGGATAAAAGTGCCGAAAACGGCCTGGAAAACAACCCTGGAGTATGTGGACGGCGCCGGCGACGCAAAGGGCCTCGCGGGCTACACGCGGGCGGGCCGGTTCGTTACCCCGCAAAACCGCTCCACCGTCGGCGTGGGGCTGCTGTGCCGGCAGTTCTCGCCGGTGAAAGTGGGCGCCGCAAAGGAATCGGACATTGCCGATGCCCTCGCACGTATGCTGCCCTCCGAGAATGGAGAAGGATTCTTTTACCACGCCTACTACGGCAGCCTGAGCCTTTACCATCACGGCGGGCCGAAGTGGGAAAAATGGAACACGCACGTCCGCGACCTGCTCGTGAAAACACAAGAAATCCATGGCTGCGAAGCCGGAAGCTGGTCGCCCGGCGAAAAGCGCTGGGCATCGTGGGCCGGGCGCATCTACGCCACCACAATGGCCACGCTCACGCTGGAGGTGTACTACCGTTACCTGCCCATCCACCGCACGAACGCCGCCGACAGCCCCGGATCCGCCGAGCTGATTGCATATCAGAAGGCGCTCAAGGCGTATCGGAGATTCATCGAGATGTTCGACGCCCAAACAACCCCGCCCCAAAAACTTGCGGACGCGCGCGACCGCGCGGTGCGGGCGCTCAAGGCATACCGGCAAGCCGCCGGTGCAAAGGCACAAGATGAAGAGGCCGAAACACGCCGCCGGACCAGGCTCGCGGCCACTGCCATTCGCCTGGCGACCGTTTACCTGCGCAGCGAAAAATACGCGAAATGCATCGATGAAGTCAAGAACTTCGCGGCACGGTTTCCGGACCACCCAGACCAGGAAACGCCCAGAAAGCTCTACGCCGGATGCCTGGCGCTCCTCGCGAGGCAGCTCGATCGGGAAGGCGAAGCAAGCCGGGCCGAGGTGCTCCGGCGCGAGCTGGCCGAAGACGGCTACAAACGGATCATACGCGATCCCGACCAGCCACTTGCCGTTTACATGCGCGTGGCCGAAGATTTCTACTCGCGAGACGATTTCCTGAGGGGCTCGGAGCTGTTTGCCCAGATACTCGAGCGGTTTGCCGGCGAGCCCGAGGTGAAGAAAAACCTCTCGGCGATCAAGCTGAGCCTCGCAAACTGCCTGCTCAAATCGCAGAAGCACGGCGACGCACTCAAGATATTCGAGCACCTATACGGCCGGGCCAAGTCGATCGCCGTGCTCGACGGCCTCGCACAATGCCACATTCAAGCCGGGCGGCACGAAGACGCCCTGAAGATATACATCGAGCTGAAAAAGGGCTGCAAAATCGATGGCGAGCACTGGTGGCGGGCAAAGTACAACATCGCAACCACCCTGATGCTCGTGGGAAAGTCCGACAAGTGCCGGAAGATGATATTGCTGGAAAAGGAGCTGCGCCCGAAAATGGGCGGCCCCGAAATGCGGGCAAAACTCGAGCGTGTGCTGCGCGACTGCGAGAAAATAGACGCCGTTGATGAACCATAGCGGGCCTCCTCCTCGTTCTCCTCGTCGTCGATCTGTATTCGGAGATGGGCATCGTTCTTTGCCGTCGAAATGAATGTACTTGTGATCATTGTGGGGGGGAAACTTCTTGCAAGAAGGTATGTGTTTAGCGTGCCCCAAGATGACGCGTCCCGATCCCGGATGTGCCGCCTATCCTCTTGGCAGGT
>JABMSA010000373.1 GCA_013202185.1 Planctomycetota bacterium | reverse complement strand
CAACAAGGCGATGCACGCCCTGGCCGAAACCCTCCGCAGCGAGTTTGTGATCGCGGCCAGGGGGGTGGTGTCGCTGCGGCCGGCGGGCACGATCAACCCCGACCTCCCGACCGGCGAGATCGAGGTGATCATAGACAACGCCGAAATCCTCAACAAGTCCGACACGCCTCCCATCGAGATCGACGACGACGTCGAGGTGTCGCCCGAGCTCAGGCTGAAGTATCGCTACCTCGACCTTCGCCGAGACAGCATGCGGCGCAATCTCGTTGCGCGCCACCAGGTGGCTACGGCAATGCGCGAGCACCTCAACGCCCGCGACTTCATCGAGGTCGAAACGCCGTTCCTCACCAAGAGCACACCCGAGGGTGCGCGCGATTACCTCGTGCCCAGCAGGCTCAGCCCCGGCGAGTTTTACGCCCTGCCGCAGTCGCCGCAGCTCTTCAAGCAAATACTAATGGTCGCCGGTATCGAACGCTATTATCAGATCGTGAGATGCTTCCGCGACGAGGACCTCCGCGCCGACCGCCAGCCCGAGTTCACCCAGCTCGACCTCGAGATGTCGTTTGTCGATGAAGACGACATCATCGCCGTAACCGAAGGCGTGATCGCCGACGTGATGGAAAAGGTGCTCGGCGAAAGCATCGAGCTGCCCATCAGGCGGCTGGACCACGACGAAGCGATAGACCTCTACGGCACGGACCGCCCCGATCTGCGCTACGAGATGACCTTTGCAGACATCACCCAAGTGAGCAAGAAGTCGGACTTCAACGTCTTCAAGAACGCCCCGCAGGTCCGCGGCATAAACGCAAAGAACGGAATGGAAACGTTCTCGCGCCGCGACCTCGATGCCCTCACCGAGCATGCCAGGGAGTTTGGTGCGAAGGGCATGGCGTGGTTCAGAGTCGAGGCAGACGGCTTCTCATCGCCAATCGCAAAGTTCTTCGGCGAAGACCTCCAGGCCGAGATCGGAAAGATGATGGACGCCGAGCCTGGCGACATACTCATGTTCGTGGCCGACTCACCCGCGGCGGTGGCCCAGGCGCTCGGGGCTCTGCGCACGCACGTGGCCGCCAAGCTAGGGCTAGTCGACAAGACCAAGTTTGCATTGTGCTGGGTCGTGAATTTCCCATGCTTCGAATGGAACGAAGACGAAAAGCGGTACGAGTCGATCCATCATCCCTTCACGTCGCCGGCGCTCGACGACCTCGAGAAGCTCGAGACCGACACGCTCGCCGTGCGCGCGAGGGCCTATGACATAGTGCTCAACGGCGTCGAGATCGGCGGCGGAAGCGTGCGTATTCACAACCCCGACTTGCAGAAGCGCGTCTTCGCGCTGCTGGGCATCGAGGAAGACGAAGCGCAGAGGCGGTTCGGATTCCTGCTCGACGCACTCCGCTTCGGCGCGCCGCCCCACGCCGGCATTGCACTCGGGCTCGATCGACTCGTGATGCTGCTGCTGGGCCTCGACACCATCCGCGACGTGATCGCATTCCCCAAGACGCAGAAGGCGCAGTGCCTCATGAGCGAAGCGCCATCGACCGTCGACTCGCGGCAGTTGAAGGAGCTGGGAATCAGGATCTAGGTCTGTGGGTCCGTGGGTCTGTGGGTCAGTGGGTCCATGATGCCCCGTCAACAAAAAATGTGCATCTGCACGGGTAGGGGCGGTGCTTCGCAGCTCGGCCGACCCCGTCTCGGGGGGCCGGACGAGACCGAATTGCCCGCCCTCTTTGCCGTCGCGGCAATGTAACGCGAGAGTCCGCCTCGCGCTCCGACCGGACGCCGGACAGATTCCGGCGTTACAATGCAGGCCGACGCGCGGTAGAACAGAAAACCTGCATGGGCCATGTAGCCGCTTGGCCTTGATTGCATCTATTAGCTATTATACGAGGGGCAGTGCTGAGCGAATCGTCGAGCGAATCGCCTGCCCTCTGTCGCCTGCCCGGCAGGCGCGAAAGTTCGGCGTGCCGGCCCGCGATGATGTAAGGAAAAACATTCATGCCTACAGACCCCAGGCTCGTAATCGAAGCCGAGCTTACTGAGAATGAGAGGATCCTCTGGGCGGGGATGCCTCGCCAGGGATTCTTTCTTCGCGCTATCGATGCTCTCATGATCCCGATCAGCATGGTATTGGGCGCTTTTGTGGTTGCCTTGGCTGTCGCGGCGCCGCCGACTAGAGAGCCATTATTGATCGCCGTTATGGGTATCCCGCTTGTTCTGGTGGCGCTCTTTGCCATGTTTGGCCGGTTCATCATCGATGTCAGACAAAGAAGCAGAACGCATTACGGCGTGACCGACCGGAGGATCATAATCATTTCGGGGCTGATGGGCCGCCAAGTCAAGACACTGAACCTTCGGACTGTCAGCGACATCACACTAATCGAGAAGGCGTCGGGGATGGGAACAATAATCTTCGGCAGTGCTTATCCTGTGGTGTTGTGGCGCCCTCCCTGCTCGGGAACCTATGCCATGCCGATATTCGAACTGATCGACGATGCAAAGAGCGTTTACGAGAAGATCCTGGAGGCGCAAGCGGCTTCACGCTGATGCCTGAGGCGAGCGGCCCACATGGAAAGAGACAACGAAACATCCGGAGGCCCCCGCGCTATGGACAAGCTGTTCACCGCCGACACAACGCCTCCTGACGCCGCTGGAGATGGACGTCAGACCCAACAGAAGGGTTTTGCCAAACGGATCAAGGCAGTCGCAGTGCTGACGCTCCTCGGCACGCCCTCCTATGTGCTGTGTTCCACGCACATCTGCATGTGCGGTCACATGGAGCATGGGCCATATCCGCGTTATCACTGGGCCAGCGATATCTGGTGGATGCTCTGCTTTGCCTGCGTTCTTGTGCTCTCGTTCAATCTCAGGGCCAGGGGGCACAGGCTGTTTTTCTATGGCAGCCTGTGCCTGATGCTCCTGGTGGTGGCCGGAGGCCCGATCATTACGTGGCCCGTGCTGCTCTTCATGGACAGCCTCGCGATCGCATACTTGCTCATGCCGAGGATCTTCTCGACGCTCGCCAAGCCGCCGGTTGCAAGCGCCCGCGAAGCCTGATCCCGTTTCTCCGGCGGATGGTGCATTCCTCGCCGCCGGCGGCGCTGAAACGGCAACTCGCCACCCGCCCCGACGGCTCGAGGGAAGTGCAGCGGCAACACGAGATCAACCGCGTGATGCGCGCCCAGGCCTCCGGCATGATCGTGCGCGAGCACCAGCAGGACCAGATGATCCACGCGGTGCTGAGCTTCGAGTGATGTGCGCCAGCGACACCCGAACGCGGGTCGGCAAGATATTCTTCTGCCCGGGCAGCCTCGACGAACTGTGGGAACGGTATGGGCGGAAGCTGACGCCCGTGATATGAATATACCTGTGACCGAACACCCTGCCAACGGACCGGCAGTCGGCGGAAATCAAGCACGATCAAATCCGTGGGATCGCTTGGGACGGAAAACGAATGCAGGTGAGCGGGCCCTCTTTTTGTTCTCCGCGAGCGACAACACAACCTCAATCGAGCAGTAAAAGTGAAAAAAATGGGGATTAATCTGAACGTTGCGTCCATTTTGAGCATCATCTTGGAAGTGCTTGTGGCGCAACGCATTATCGTGATTTTGCGGTGTTCACCGCTGGGGCCTAGTTCATTTTCCAAAACAACAAGAAAAGCGCCCTCCTGCTGACTTCAGTCGTACTGAACCACCTTGGACAATTCGAAGGTTGTAACCTATTGGCTGAGCGAACGTTATGCTCACGATCCACAGAAAACCCAATCCATTGAGTACCTTGGCACGGAATTTGCTGCTTAAAAGTGGTAAGATGTGTACCTTTTCCGGCAAGGAGTTTCTGCGGTGAGCACGGAAAGGGGCATGTCACAAAGACCGAGCGCCGGGGATCCCGACGATCGCAGCAGGCGATGTCGTGACGTCCGCTAGACGCGCCGAGTTCGCGGCCCCCCACAGTGTTGAGTGCTGAAAGTTGACGTCGGGAATAACCTCGCGCAGTCTTGTTGGTGTGCTGACAAATGGCTACTTTTCACATAGTTTGCGCTTGATTCTTAAGGAGAGGAGAAAGTATAATATTGTTTTCTGATGGATTTTCCTAAAGTTTCGGCAACAAGCTGTCGATATGCCTAACTTATGTCAGGGCGTTACACCAGGGCTGTCACCAACTTTTGGGAAGCAGCTAGGACGAAGAACATAGGCTCAAGACGCACTGTTGTAAACAGAGGATAACGTGAGGCTGGATCGGCGTCTAACAATCTGCGATATCATTCCTCAAAGCGCCGGCCGTGAGGTCGAGTTCGGTGGAAGTCGCTTCCCGGCACGAGCGGCAGAATGCACCAATACAATCCAAAGCCTCGGGCGCTCGCTCCGTGGTGAACATGCCCTCCTGCTAGATGGCAGGAGGGCTTTTTCTTATGGTGTGGCGTCCCATCGTGGTCGGATGCCACGTCTCGTTCCGTACCATCATCCCTGGATTTCGACATCGCTAGAGTTGTGGGATTTCAGTGGAGCAATCTATGAAAGTCAAGAAAGCGCCGCAAGCCGCTACCGATCCGAATGTCGTAGAGTTGTCAGAACTACAATCTGGCATCAATGTGGCGGCTTTGCCTGAGCTTTGCCAAAGGGCTCTCGAGCGAGAACCGTGCAAAGCAGCATGTCGTACCGCTTGGAGTTTTGTGGAGCGGCTTTATACTGAGCAGCAGGGCAAGTTCAATGAACCGTTTGTCTTTTGCTGTCTGTGCGCCCTCAAGGTTCTTGTCGTGCCGGTCGAAGGGAAGGTGTACCTCGCATTCTGCCGCAGCCCGTTTAAGGATAGCGAGCATTTGGCCAAGGCGGCAGACTGGCTTGATATTCCAAGGCACAAGGTGACGCGGATGTGGGAGGAAAACCTGCATGAGTTCGACCTCGACTTCGCGAAGAAAGTCAGGGAAACCCTTGGATTGCAGGGCATCGAGGTTCGTCAAGAGACCTGGGAAAGAACGGACCTACTGGCGCAAGCGTACGGTCCTTACGAGTTTGATGTAATCACCTACGACTTGTTGCATGCCCTCGACTCCGGGCTTAGCTTGCAGATAAAGTTCGCGGAAAAACGCGGTGAAGCAATCATCGCCCGAGTGATTCTGCATCAAACCGGTGACGCAGCGCGCGTCCCAACGCCCATTGTTGGCCTTGCCCTTCCAGCAGAGGAATGGGACGTCGAGGAGGTATTGCACTCGCCCCTACTTCAGATGGTCAGTGGGGTAATGCGGGATGCAATTCTCGCGCCCGTGGTCGAAGGCAAAGAGCAAAAGACGGCTATCAGCCCTATGCGCGAAGACAAGAATTGGAAATGCGAGATCACTTCCCATGTACCCGAAAGTACGCCGGATGTCCGTGCGCATAGATTGGTTGATCATGTCAAGGCAATCGTCAGGATGGCCGCGCAAGACCCATCTCCGTCATACCTTCGAAAAGAACTGGAAACCAAAGACTTCAGCGAATCCAAAGCAATGCTCTTGCAGAACCGCAGGGTGCTGTCCAAAGCTGAGCTGAAAGGCGACAACAAGGAAACCCTTTGGTCTTTCGTAACCACTGATCTCACGGTAGCTATTGACCTGCTCGGCCAAAAGGGGGAGCAGGAGGACATTAAAGCAGCAATTGATGAGGTCCTTCTTGGGCTGGAAGAACGATTTGCTCTTGTGCCTGCACCGCGCCTCCGCACAAGTATTCTGGCGCGCAGAGAAGTTCTTCGACAAGACCTGTTGGCAGGTGGCAACAAGTATATTTCAGGGGTACTAAGAGCAAGCATCCCCGACCACTTGGAAGGAACTGGATTTGAACATGACGCAGTAACAGCCTGTTTGAGTTCTGACCGGGACAGAACCACAGAAGCGCTTGTGGATGCATTACGATCCAAGGCGTTGAGCTTCGAGAGCAAGCAAGGAAGAGCAGCGGCGAGGGCAGTTCTGCAATGGTACGAGAAGCACGCCACGATGCCTGAGTTGGAGGCGGTTCTCGAGAGACTCTACAAAGCAGCCGCTCCAGAGACAAGACGGTTTCTTCTCATGTTCTTTTCGAACGGTATTGGCGTATTCTACTCGGCCAGCACTCTGGGGTTCGTTCCTGCACGACCGATTATCCGAAAAATAAAACAGAAAGAATACGACGCATACATAAGGAAGAGGCTCTCTTCTTGGAGCAGCAGAAGGATTGATTAGCGATTGAGATTCATCAGGTTATTCAGATTCACCTGGTTTCTGTTCCGGACGTTCATTGAGGTGCTGCTCTTCTTGATAGGGCCGGCAGCGCTGGGTTTGGCACTTTACTTGCCGTTTTCTCCATATAATCCAATCCCCGCATATTTCTTTATCATTGGTCCTCCGCTTCTCATATTGGCGTGGCCCATACGTGTTGTACACGACTTCGCCACACATTCTGACAGAGACCCTTGCGAAGCAATATTCAGCGCGTTCTGTACATATATTCTATTGGCGCTACTTTTCGTGCCAGCATACAAGGCTGCGTCCGGATTCTCCACGTTCGGCAGAATCCTTAACTGTCACAGTATGAAGATTCCGGATCTCTGCACACCCGTTGATTACTTTTATTTCAGCATGATAACAGGCAGCACGCTCGGCTACGGGGATTTTGTTCCGACCGGGTGGATTGTCCGCCTCTTGGCATGTGTGCAGGTGGCCGAGTTCTGGTTATT
>JABMSA010000372.1 GCA_013202185.1 Planctomycetota bacterium | reverse complement strand
TTCGCCTCATGATCAACGCAAATGACAAGCGTCGTCGTAAGTAGTTGGTATCGCATAAGTTACATCTTCGCCTGGTGCCTGGCACCAGCTAGGGATGCAAGTTGTTGGCACGTAATGAGTTACGACATCGCTTGTCATTTGCGTTGACAGGTACGCTCCCAAATGGCAGTTTCAAGGCGGTTTGGGCGTAGGCGTGGCGGAGCACCCTCTTAATGAGTCATCGAAGGAGTAGGGTAATCGTGGGGGTGACAGACTGTCAAGCCTCGGGGCTATCGCTAATCAGGCCTGTTGGCGTGGCTTCCTGAATTGCCTCGTGAACTTTGTCGTGAAGTATCTGCTCTGTCTGCCACGGGTGGAAACGCAGTTCACGAAGTAGTTTTGCATAATGAAGCCTGAAGCAACGCCCAAAGCACGTACGGTCTCTAAAAGCATTTGTGGGTAATGCTCAGGCGCAAGGCCGGCGGGGAACCGACCTTTCACGGCGAAATACATCATGCGAACTTGTACAGGTAAACTCTAACGTCCCGTGATTATGTGCAGCACCACCATCGCCAGGATAACGAGGATCAAGAGGCACACGAGTGGCCAGACGCGTCGGGTCGCCGTTGGCCGCGTGCGCCGATGCAGCTTGCCGTTCTCGTTCGCAGGTTCGTTCCGCACTCGAGGTGCTCCTCTCTTGTCAGGCCATCCGGTCCGTTTCGGCAGGGAGCGCTCGATCGTTTCGCGCATTCAATTATATGTACTTGCGCCGGGACTTCAAGGAGCATCGCAGCCTGCTGTTCACCAGGCTTCGGCATAATGCGCGAAGAAGCGGCCCGGCTATCCACTGCGCTGCTTTTCCACTGGAATCTTCCGTGCAACAAAGTGTATTATGTCATGCAATTACCAATGCCGATTGCACAGCTCGACACGCTGCAATCGACCGAAACTGCCGCCGCGGAAATGATGAAAGATGGCGAAGAAAACGAAGTTCAAGAGAGTCCGGCTGTCACTTGCCGACCTGGTCGGCGCCGAATATGTTGATGCCGTCGCGGCGGCGAGGTCGAAGCTCACCGGCGAGCGGCGGGCCGACCTGCAGCGGATCACGAGGGAGCGCGTGGATTTCTTCCCCGCCGGCTTCCAGAAGACGCTCTCGGGCCTCCTGCCCAAGGTGGGAGAGCCCTTCTCCACTCCGCTTGCGAACTCAGCGTCCGGTGCGTCGACGCGAATGTTCAACGCCGCCTCGAAGGCTGCGGCGGCGCCGCTGAGCTGCTGGGGCTATTACCGCATCGGTGAAAACGGCCGACTCTATTTCATCTCGAAGAGCGAGCACTATCACGTGCCGGTCGGGCATGCGTTTCCCGGCTATCGGCTGGTCGAGCACGCCCGGCGGCTGGGCGTCCCCAACGCCACGCACAACAACACCCGCGGCCACATCACGCGCCTGCTCGAGGAGGAGCTTGTTCGCACGAGCAACGGCATCGCGCGCGATGATCGGGCTGCGCTCGCCAGGGCGCTGCGCTCGAAGGCCGGCAGCGTGCTCAATCGCGTGCTCAACCTCGAAACCGGCAGCCTCGCGGCCGAAGCGGGCATCAAGATGCTGCTGGGGCGCTTCTACAGGCTGCAGGAAGATTCACCAAAGCCGAAGTATGAGGGCCGAACGCCCGTGATCGTTGTCATCGGCGACGACGAAGGCGGGCCGCAGGCAAACTACCACGGCACCACGTTCATCACACAGATCCTGCGCGGGATGTGGCCGGCAATGGGCGCCGCATTCGACAAGCACGGCCTGATGAAGGTGGCAACCGTTCGGCCCAACAACCACGAGGAGCTCGAGGCTGTCTTTCGGAAATACGAGCGCGGCCCATTCAAGATCGCCGGTTTCGTTCATGAGATCGTGCTGATGAACTACGGCGGCCGACTGCTGAGCAAGCGCTTTGTCAAGCGGGCCTACGCGCTCTGCCGCAAGCACGACGTGCCCACGATGGTGGACGAAATCCAGTCGTGCGTGTGGAGCCCGGAGCTTTACATGTATCGCGAGTACGGCCTTCGGCCCACGTTTGCGGTTGTCGGCAAGGGCATCCCGGGCGGAGAGTACGCGGCATCGCGCATCATCTTCAGCGCCGGGATGGATTACCTCCCGCAGTTCGGCGCGCTGGTTACGAACGGCCAGGAAGAGCTGGCTTCGCTGGCGTATCTCGTCACCATGCGATGGGCGGAGGAGAACAGCGACGTCACGGCGGCCGTCGGCGAGTACTACGAGGCGGCGCTGCGCGAATTGATCGCCAAGTATCCGCAGCACGTGTCGGAGTTGGAAGGACGCCGCCACATGGCGTCGATATATTTCCACGAGCTTGACAAGGCGAAGGCCTTCGTGAAACGCCTGGTCGACGGCGGGCTCGACATTTCCGTCCAAGCTTACAAGGCCAACTGCCCGCCGGGAGCGCTCACCAAGCTGCCGCTCATCGCCGGTTACGACGCGGTGGACATGGTGCTATCGCGTATGGACAAGGCGTTCGAAGAGCTTTAGAGCACCGGGGACCACACGTGCAACTCCTCTACAAGGAAGACTGGGAAGAAACGAAACAACGCATGCTGGCCTGGTGGGCGCACGAGAACTTCGGCCGCTGCGGCCTTGCTGTCACGGCTCCGCGAAAGAACCCGCCCGAGCTTCCGCCACTGCCGTCGGAACCGAAAACGCCGGACGACAAATGGTACAACATCGATTACTTTGCCGCCCACTGCGAGCGCGCACACGCCGCGACGTTTCACGGCGGCGAGGCCTTCCCGGTATGGCATGGCGGCTACGCCGGCCACACCAGCCACGCGTGCTTCCTGGGCTGCGAGCTGAAGGCGGATTTCACCACCGGCTGGGTCGAGCCGCACCCCGCACTCGCCGGCGATTCGATCGACTACCGGGGACTGCAGATTGACGAGAGCTGCCGGAATTACCAGTTTCAACTGGAGTTTCTGCGTCGATCGTCTGAAGCGGCAAAGGGCAGGTCGATCCCCGGCGTCGGCGCCTTTGGCGGCGGGGGCGACACGTTGGCGGCGCTCCGCACCACCGCGCGGTTGCTCTACGACGTGATCGACAGGCCCGACGAAGTACGCGCCGCCGAGCTGCACCTTATGGAGCAATGGTGCCGGCTATACGATACGTTTTACGAGATCACAAAAGAAGCGGCCGAAGGATCCACGTGTTGGTTCGGGCTGTGGTCGCCCGGCAAGTTCTACGCGTCGCAAAATGATTTCTCCTACATGATATCGCCGCAGTCATACCGTGATATCTTCCTGCCGGGCCTCGAGAAGCAGCTCGAGTTCCTGGACCATTCCGTGTATCACGTCGACGGGATCGCCGCGTTTGCGCACGTGGATATGCTGTGCGAACTGCCTGAGCTGCAGGGGCTGCAGATCCTGCCCGGGTCCGGCAAGCCCGGCCCGCTGCATCACATGGATGTGCTGAAGAAAGTGCAAGCCGCCCGCAAGAACCTGCACCTCTACCTCGGGGCCAACGAAGTGGAAACGGCCCTGGGCGAGCTTTCGGCACGCGGCCTCTTCATATGCACCTCCTGCGAAACTGAAGACGACGCACGCGACCTCCTCAAGAAGGCCGAGAAATGGTCAACGGATCGCAACTGAACCGCAACGAAGCTCCGCAACTGCATGGAGCCGCGCATGACCGGTGACGTTCTGCTCGGAATAGATCTTGGCACAACTGTCCTGAAGGTTGCTGCTTTCGATGCTCAAACCGGCAAGGCGCTGGGCGTCACCTCTGTGCGTCTGCCGCTGCGAACCGACGCTGACGGCACGCGCGAGCAGGACCCGAAAGCCATTGATCACGCCCTGCACCGGGCAGCCGGCGGGCTGAGGCGAAAGCTCGGCAAGGCGTGGTCTCGAGTGGCGGGAGTGGGCCTGGCATCGCAGGGCGGCAGCGCGATCATCGCCGACCGCGCGACCGGCGAGCCGCACACGCCGATGCAGCTCTGGAGCGATACGCGCCCACTGCACCTGCTTAGCGACATCGCCAAGCGAAAACCGGCCGGATACTGGCGGAGGCTGTC
>JABMSA010000371.1 GCA_013202185.1 Planctomycetota bacterium | reverse complement strand
GCTTCACTGGGGCGGATGCGGCGTTGCCCGCCCTCCCTCACCCGGTTCCCCTCTCCCCGTGGGAGAGGGGGCCGGGGGGTGAGGGACTGACAACGGGCGGCCCGCATCGCGGCGGGTCGCCCGTTTCGGCTTTCGCGTATCGGCCTGGTGTGCGTTACTCGCAGTAATCCCCGAGTCGGTTCCGAACGTGGATCAGGTCCAGAATGTTGACCACGCAATCGTTGTTCAGATCACCATCAAGCTGACCGCTCTTGGACGCCTCGACCGTATTGCCATAAGCGCCCATGTTGATGCGAACGCCGTTTCGCTGCGTCTCGTTGGGATAGTCACTCGCCGGGTCACCGGCATCGATACACGGGCTGGTTTCAGCGTCGAGCGCGAACAGCCCCAATCCCGGGTGCCACCGGCCGAATTCGGATTTGAGGTGGTAATCGCCATTTCCCGGATCGGCGAAGAGGGGGTCTGAAGAGATGTTTCCTTCACCCGCATCCCCATCCTGAATGCAGGAGTAGGTGGCGGAGCAACCGTGCAAGTCATCGCCATTTCCCCACAGGATGCAATTCGTGATGGTCGGCGAGGAGGTGTCGTAGCAGCATATGCCGCCGCCTCCGTCCGACGTGTTATTCGCGATGGTGTTATTCGTGATCGCCGGCGAGGAGTTGTCGGAGCAGTATATGGCGCCGCCGCTGGACCTTTGCGCCGTATTGGCCGTGATGGTGTTGTTCGTGATTGTCGGGGAGGAGTCGTCGCATCTTATGCCGCCGCCCTCAACTGAGTAGCCACCTGTGATCGTGAATCCATCCACGACCGAATCCTCACCCTCGCCGCTGTGGAAGTAGAATCCCCGATGCGGCTCGGACGAATTGCCCTGTGCATCGATGGTGCAATTCTCCGGGCCGTTCTCCGAGCGGACGGTGATGGCCCTGCCGCCGAAGTCGAGGTCGCGGTTGCCGGCGCCCGTGTATGTGCCGTCGCGGACGATTACGGTGTCGCCGTCGCAGGCGGCGTCGATGGCCGCCTGGATGGTGTCGAACGGATGCTCGCAGGAGCCGTCTTCGAGTGGGTCGCTGACGGTCGGATCGCAAAAGTGCCAGGCACCGAAAAAAGGCACCGAAAGCACTGTTCATGCAGAAGAAAGATATCGCCTGACTTCCGCCGCGTATTCCTGCATCAGCCTGCAGGTGAGGTCGCCCGGGCAGGTCGCAATTCTTGTGCCGTCGATCTCCGCGACCGGCATGATTTCCATAATCGAATTGGTGACGAACACTTCGTCCGCCCCGCTGAGCGCATCGGCCTCGAACAGGCCCTCCTCCAGCCTGAGGCCGAGTCGATTGCAGATCTCGATGACCACCGCCCGCGTGATCCCGCACAGCAGGTTCGCTTCGGCGGAAGGTGTGAACACGCCCCCCTCCGCCGCCCGGAATATATTTGACATCGCGCCCTCGCAGACGTAACCGTCGTCGGTCAGCACGACGGCCTCTTGCGCTCCGGCCGCGCGCACGCTGTCGAGGATGAGCAGGTTCTCGATGTAACTGAGGCACTTGTGCCTCGGGGCGATGGCGGATCGGCTTCGCCTCGATTCCGATGTGATGAGCTTGATGCCGCCGGCGTACCAATCGTCGGGGTAGGCGTGCAGCGGGCGGCAGTCGATCAGGAGCGTGGACGGCTGCGCGCTGTCAAGGGACAGCGCTCCCTCGTGCGGGCCGCGCGTCAGCGTTATTCTCATGTAAGCGTTGAGCAGGCGGTTAGCTACGAGCACTATCCTGGCGGTGTCGGCAATATGCTCCACGGGCGCCGGCAGCTCGATGCGAAGCGCGCGGGCGGATTCGCTCAGGCGGCGCAGGTGGTCCTCGAGCCTGAAGATGACGCCGCCGCCGTTGTGGCCCTCGTAGGCCCGCATCGTTTCGAACACGCCGTCGCCGTAGAGCAGCCCGCGATCGAACGCCGATACGCTCGCTTCGGCCCGCGGCACCAGCTCGCCGTCGAGGTAGACGTAGCCTTCGTTCGTGTCACTTGTCATTTTCGTTGCACATGTTGGGGAATCGAGACCCTACGCCTCGAATCCGGCCGAAGTCGTTCTTCACCAAAATATCGGCGGCGTTCATCGTCTTTTCAATGAGCACCGCGTTGGGGAGGTCTACCATCTCGTAGTGCCTGGCCGCGTCCTCCGGCGATCTGCCGCCGCGCACGTGCCGCCGTATGAGCCTGTCGCGGCATTGCTCGCGGTCTGCATCGAGGAAGATCTTGACGTCGAGCATCGCCGACAGTTGCGCCCAGGGTCCTTTCTTCGTCATGCAGAGGGAATTTCCCTCAACGATCACGATCGAATCCTCTTTGCCGATCCTGATCTCATGGTCAACCGGCTCGTGGAACTGACGACTATACCCCGGGAGGGAAAGCTCGTCGCTGAGAGATCGAAGCTGTGTGAAAGCCCGGATGGCCGCCTCGACGTCAAACGTGTCGGGGCGGCCTTTGATTTTCCTCAACGTGGTGTCCGTGCCGGGCACGAAGTGCGACTCGAGATAAGCGTTGGTGTGGTGGAAGCCGTCGAGCGGCACGACGGCCGCGCAGGCGCCGCCGCCGGACTGCGGCAGTGCGTTGACGACCTCCGCCAGGAGCAACGCGAAGATCGACTTGCCCGCGCCCGGGCAGCCCGCAACGCCTGCCAGCAGGCGCCTCGAGGGATCTGCCGCCTGCATCCTGATGAGGGTGAGGGCCAGCGGAAGATAGTACTTCGACAGATCCTCCCGCCGGAGCGTCACGCGCTCCTCGCGCCCGCAGACGTCGATTGTCCTTTCCGATGCAACGTGCGCAACCGCACCTGAAGCCGGCAGGTCATCCGGCCCCCGCAGAAATGTGTCAAAGACTTCTCCCGGGTGCATCATTCCTCGAGCAGATTCGTCTCGGTTACGGTTGAGTGGACGATTCGGAATGTCTTGATCTGATTGTGCCCGATGCTGAACCTGTGTGTGATGTTCAGCAGAGGCATCTCGAGCAGGGCGTCGGTGTCTCGCCCGAACGCCTCGTAAACGCGCACGATTACGCCGTTGCCGTTTTCGGCCTGTTTGAAGACCTCTGCAAGCACGTTGTCGGGTGAAGATTTCACAAACGAGACCGACTTGCCGAACCGGGGTTGCGCCGGGCCGTTTTGTGTGTTGATCTCTCGAGCGAAGGCGCGATTGTTGAGCGTGTAGCCCTCGCGCATCACGCCTGCGCTGCGCCAGCTTTCGGGATGAGGCAGCAGCGAGTACCTCACGGTTTGCCGGCCCTGATCGGTGTAAATGTAACGCTTGAACGGTTCGACGACCCTGGGATCGTGAAAAGCATAGATCGGGCTGCGAAGAACCGACAGCCGTATCTCGTTGTCCTTGACATCGTAGCCGTATTTCGAGTCGTTCATCAGCGCCACGCCGAGTGGCTTGCCGCCCGGGCCGAGCCCCGCTACGTCTACCCAGCGCTGTCCGGGTTCTTCATCTCCCGACGACCGCCGGTTCATCGTGCCCATCGGCACCTCGAACGTTGCCTTTGGATCGGCCACGTTCACCGGCAGCGACAGCTTGAGCATCTTGTGCTTCTCGTGCCAGTCGATGCGCATCTCGCAGTCGATTCGATCGAGGTCGCTGTAGATGATGAAATCCTGCTCGATCGTGGAGTCGGCGTAGGTTTGGTGCGTTCTGATGACGGCGCGCACGGGGCCGCATTCCACCACCTTGGCAGGGCCGGTGAAGCGGCCGATCTCGTGTCGAAACGCGACAACGCCATGCGACCAGGTATCGGTATTGTCGCTGAGCACCACCGGCACGCACCCCGGGCCGCCCAGGCATTCTGCGCCGTTGCCTTCGAACGAGCCGGCCGCCTTGTAACGCAACGACACCATGTGGCCGGTGCGCGGATCGACCGAGAGCTTGCAGCGCTCGCTTTCGATGGTCGCGTCGTAAGCGCGCAGGATCCCCGGCAGCTTGGCGGCCTTGCCCTGCACCAGGTGCAGCACCGTGCAGCCCATCGCCGGCATCTCTGCGACAAAGCACACCCTGGTGCGGCACCTGCCCGCCTGATCCACTTGCTCGATAATCTGCACCGGAATCGGATTGCCGTCGGCGTTGAGCAATTGAAACGGCGCCGCAAAATCCGGCAGCAGGAAGTCGGTGACCACCATGTCCTTGCGATCCCATGCCAGTGAATTGAACAGCAGTATCGGCCCGCCCGGCCCTTGCGTTTGCATGTTCCGGCCGATCTGCTCGAACGCGGCGTCAAGCGCCTGCGAGGCGTCGCGGCGCACCGTTGCATAGTCTTCGTCGGCGTCGTCGTAAACCGGCAGTATCGAGGTTCCCGCGAGGATGTCGTGGAACTGGTTGAAAAGCACCTTCTTCCAGGCCGGGGCAAAAACCTCCTGCCGATTCCGAGCGCCGCAAAACGCCGTGGCCGCCGTTGCGAAGCGCTCGGTCGCCAGCAGAAGCGATTCGCTCTCTCTGTTCTTCCTCTTCACCTCGGAGAGGGCGGTATAGCACCCGACGGCATGGTGCTGGAGGTCTTCGTTCACGATGTGGAGGTCCTGCTTCCCGGCCAGCGCGGCCTCGAAGAACGCGCCCAGCGTGGAGAACCTGACCGCCGGCATATCGTTCATCTTTTGTGCCAGTTTGATCTGGCGGATATGTTCGCGTGTGGGGCCGCCTCCGTGATTGCCTATGCCGTAGAAGCAGGCCACTTCGGTGGACTCGGGATCAGCCATCGCGCACGTTTCGCGGATGCGCTTGATCATGTCTTCGCCGGCCGCCGAACAGTAATGGTGCGGCGCACGCAACGCCGACACGCGGCTGCCGTCGGCGTATTGCCACCAGAACAGCCGCGACGGCAGCTCCTTCTCCTTCGGATCGGGTCGGAAAAACACGTAATAGTCGAAGCCGGCCTGCTTGAGCACCTGCGGCAGCACGCTGCAATGCCCGAAGCTGTCCACGTTGTATCCGACCTTCACATCGACGCCGAATTTCTCGCGGAAATAATTCTTTGCGTAAAGGGAATGCCTCACGAACGATTCGCCGCAGGGTATGTTGCAGTCGGGCTGCACCCACCAGCCGTTGACGATCTCCCAGCGCCCTTCGGCCACTCGAGTGCGAATCTCGTCGAACATCGCGCTATCGGCCTGCTCGATCCACTCGTACGTAGCGGCGCTTCCCCGGCTAAACGTCAGCTCGGGGCATTCCTTCATCAGGTCGAGGGCGCTGCGGCACGTGGCAAAGACCTCCTCGCGCCCCTCTCGCCAGTCCCACAGCCACGCCGGATCGATGTGGGCGTTGGCTATCATGTGAACGGTGCAATCTTGCAGGGATTTGTCGTTCATCATTGTCCTTCCGTATTCCTAATCGTCCTCGTCGTCGTCCTCGTCGTCGATCTGTATTCGGAGATGGGCATCGTTCCTTGCCCTCGAAATGAATGTACTTGTCATTATTGTGGGAGGGAAACTTTCTGCAGAAAGCTCTCTGCCACTGGTGCTCGTCCCACCGTCCAAGACGACTGTCATTGAGCGATTGATCTCGACGAGCGTCTTCGCTCGTCGCCCTGCCTTCCGAGGCAGGC
>JABMSA010000370.1 GCA_013202185.1 Planctomycetota bacterium | reverse complement strand
TCCACAGCCAGTAGAAGCACCTGGCAGGAGGCCGACGGCGATGGACTGAACGGTAAACCCCGGGACTGCACGGGCGGCAGATGGGAGCGCCAAGATGACGTTGCTCGCCGGGGTCTGCCGCACGAGTGTACGGCTGCGTACGATCACACGGCGAACTTGCGAGCCGAGCGATACGGCACAGGCGACGGGTGAGTTCGCACCATCACGATCCAGGCAGCGGACGCATGTGGCAATTCCTCTCAGGCGGAACTCACAATGATTGTGCCTCATGACCAAACGGGAACTGGAGAGCTGTGCCCCGTCTGCGCCGAAGTGCATGATTGATGGTTGTACGGAGAAGTTCCGGGATCTCTCTTCTGAATCTGGGTACGTGGGATCGTGGGATCATTGGCCAATAGGACAAGGTCGAGCCTCCGCAGGGGGCGGCAGACTCCTAGTCACGGGCGTGGTATGTGTTTGGCGTATCCCGGCAATGAAGTATCTCCGGTCTGAAGCGGCCCCCACTGGCCTTGGCCAGTGGAGCCAATGCTTTGTGTGCCCGGCAGGGGACACAAAGCATGTAAGGGCGATTCGCGAATCGCCCTTACACGAGTCGCCCGAACGGTTCGCCCATCTCAATCCAGGTTCTTCTCAAATCGCGGCCAGCGCAGCATCGGCCGGAAGCCGCATTTTCTGTAGAAATGCGAATGGTGGCCGTCGCTGCCGGTCCACACGTCGCACATGATGGCGCCCTTCTCGGCGGCTCGTCTGAGCGAAATCTGCATTGCCACGTAGCTTAGGCCGCGGTTCCACATGTCGGGGTGCGTCATCACCGGCCCGGTGTATGCGAAGCGCTTCTCGCGGCTGATGGTCTGCACGCAAAACGACAGCACCTCGCCGTCCTTCACCACTACGCCGATCTCATCGGGCCCGTAAATCTCGCCGGTGGCGCAGCCGAGGAAGCACGTTTCGATGAACGGCCGCGTCTTCGCCGGCTTGCCGATCTTCGATAAGACGTCGAGGTGCCAGAACGGCCAGTCGTTATGCTCCAGGAGTTTCATCAGCCCCGGGTAATCGCGCTCCTCGTACGTGCGGCACTCGCAGCCTTCCGCCTCGAGCTGCTTGATCTTCTGCTTCGCGGCGTGGTCGAGATCGAAGCCAACCAGCGATTGCACGAGGTTCTGATCGACGTCTTTGAGGTCAAAGCCCATGGCGTTGAAGAACGCGTGTGAGGCTTTCCAGTCGTCCTGCGGCGCGATGAAGAACGCCATCGGCGACATCGGGTTGCACGTTGCCGTGATCATTTCGGCGCCGTTGCTCCGCGCGAACTCCTCCACCTTCTCGTAGAGCGCCCGCCCCACGCCCCGCCGCTGGGACTTCGGATCGACCCCAATGACCGAGACGTGCGCGGCCCGGCGGGGAGTGTCGGTGGCTGTGAGTGCCCGGCTGCGACAGCATCCGAGGGCAAAGCCGATGAGCCGGTCGCGGTGCAGCGCGATCCAGATCCCCTCGCGGCGGTACTCCCAGCAGCTCAGCACCTTATCACGGAAGCGCTCCAGGGTGATCGGCCACGAGTAATATGGCCGCAGCGGACCGAAGATGTCATTGTAGAACCGCACGACGTTTTCCAGGTCGGCGGACTCATCGAATAATCTGAGCTGGAAGTTGGGAGCCATTGTTTTCCTCCGTGTGCCTTGTTCGAACAGCCAGGCAGCCGCCGTATCCTTCATAATCTTAACGTCCTTGCCGGCGTTTTCAAGCAATTCCCGTCGAGGGTGGATTATGGTGTGATGGTTGTTGGTGATAGCGTGGTCCAACATGACATGTCCCGGTCCTGGATGCGCCGCCTATGCTCTTGGCAGGTTGGCAGGGGGCGGGCACCAATCTGTAACGCCGGGGGCTATCCGGCGATGATCGGATTCGGGTTATTTTCGTTCCGTCGTCATCGAGCTTTTCTTTTGCGTCGTGCGCCGCCTATACATCTGGCAAGGTGAATCGCCCCGTCTTTACGCGGATACTCTTCGCCGATTCCCGACGCTGCCGTAACTCCTTGCACAGGCACGAGTTGCGGAGGAGCAAGGTGTCAGGCAGCTTGCTTTCCCCGGTCTTCCTCATCCTCCTCGCCCTCGGTTTCATGAAGCGCCAGGATCACCTTTATCAGATTATGCCGCACCAAGAGAGGCAAATTGACTGCCACCACGAATGTCGCGATAATTGTCAGGAACAGATGTTCTGTTGCCAGGGAGATTAACAGAATCGCGAGGAACAGGTAAAGGTTGATTTTCATCAGCAGCACAACACGGGACATTCGTTTCTGTTCCAGCTCGAGTTTCCGGCGCAATTCCGCGCCCTTCAGTTGCCTCGCGCTCATCTGTGGTCTCCTCATCTACGGATCTGCGACATTGCTGCTGATAGTTGGATTTCCTGATACGGCCTGTCTTTCGTCAACACTACCCTCGCAAGCCTCCCCCTCTGCATATTCTCACGATGACGATATTGTAGCACCGTCCGCACCACCTGTCAAGCGCTTTCGCCTCTCCTTTTCTGGTTCGCCGCCGAATTCTCGCGGTTGCTGGACGGCGCATTGGCTCGAGGCGAGGGCGTGCAGCTCCAGGCCCCCCTGCCGGCTTGCCCGGCAGGAGGCAAAGATTGAGCGGCTAGCGCGCCCATGCCTCGTTACTCACCCCGGCCGCCGGCTTTTCCTCCGAGTATGCCGTACCGGCATACTCGGAGGAAAGGCTCCGT
>JABMSA010000369.1 GCA_013202185.1 Planctomycetota bacterium | reverse complement strand
GCTGCTGCTCGCCTTTGGCAAAGAGGGAAGCCGGGCAGTGCTCACAGAAAACGGCGCGTCTATCTGGGACAGTCTGGGTGCGCTCGCGTTTCTGTGCATCGCTCTACTGGGCTACGCAGCCAAGGCTTTCTTTGTGAATTTCCTTCCGCGTGGCGCACCGTTTCGACTGATAAGCGCCGGCACGGTCATGTGGAGTAACATAGCCATCGGAATCAAGGTGGCAGCGTGCCTGTTTCTGATCTACCTTGTGCTTGCGGCTTTCAGGCCATCCGACAGCACCTGACGGGAGTGTGCGAATGGTATTCTACATCCTTGCAACGGTCATCTTCGCGCTGGGCGTCTACGCCGCGATTGCGAAGAAGAACCTGATAAAAATCGTTATCGGGATGCTGATCATCGAGTATGCCGTTAACCTCATGCTCGTGCTCGTGGGTTACCGGGGTGACGGCCTGGCCCCGATCATCACAAGTTCCGAACAAACGGGGGCGACGTTTGTCGACCCTCTCCCACAGGCGCTGATCGTGACCTCGATCGTCATTGGCCTGGCCATGACTGCAATGATGATAGCCCTCTGCGTAAGGCTTTACCAGCGATACGGAACATTTGACATCCTCCATATAAGGAAGCTGAAAGGCTAATGGACAATCCACAGTTCTTACCCCTGTTCGTTGCCCTTCCCCTTGCGGCGGCGTTTCTCATCCCGCTTCTGAGCAGGCTGAACCGCGCGCTGGCGGAAACGTCTTCCGTGGTCACAGGGGCCGCTCTGCTGCTTTTGGCGATAGGCCGGATCAATGCGCCCGCGGCGGTGTATAACATGGGCGACTGGCGGCCCCCGTTCGGCATCAACATCGTGAGCGACTCGCTCAGCAGCCTGATGCTCCTCCTGATCGCAGCCATAAGCTTGTGTGTGATTGTCTACGCACTCAGCTACATGAAGAGCTACACTGCGCGCCCGAAGTTCTACACCCTGCTCATGCTCATGATAGCCGGAATGAACGGGGTGGTGTTGAGCGGCGACATATTCAACCTCTACGTGTTCCTCGAGATCGCCGCCATCTCCTCCTATGCGCTCGTGGCCTTCGGCACTGAAGACGAAGAACTGGAGGCGGCGTTCAAGTACCTCGTTCTCGGAGGCGTGGCCTCGAGTTTCATTCTCCTTGGCATTGCTTTTCTCTACAGCCTCACCGGCACGCTGAACCTGGCACAGCTCGCGCAGGAGCTCGAAGGCATGTCGGGCAACAGAATGCTGCTCCTTGTGTCGGCTTTTTTCATTATGGGCTTTGGGCTCAAGGCTGCCCTTGTACCGTTTCATGCGTGGCTGCCCGATGCGCACCCGTCGGCGCCTGCGCCGATCTCGGCGATGCTCTCGGGCCTGCTCATCAAGGCGCTCGGCGTGTACGTTCTGATCAGGCTGTTTTACACCGTTTTGGATATTGGGCCCGTGGCCGGCACGATCCTGATGGTGCTGGGTTTACTGTCAATGGTCATAGGCGTGTTTCTGGCGGTGGGGCAGTGGGACTTCAAGCGCCTGCTCGCCTACCACAGCATCAGCCAGATGGGCTACGTTATGCTGGGCATTGGGCTGGGCACGCCGCTCGGGATTGCCGGCGCAATCTTTCACCTGATAAACCACGGCGTGTTCAAGTCACTGTTGTTCCTGTGCTCGGGGGCCGTGGAGAACCGTACCGGCACGCGCAATCTCAAGGAGCTGAGCGGGCTCTGCCACCGGATGCCCGTCACCAGCGCCAGTTGTTGCGTTGCGTCGCTCTCGATTTCCGGAGTTCCGCCGTTCAACGGCTTCTGGAGCAAACTCATCATCATAGTGGCGGCCGTCCAGGCATCGACCACGACCAGCTTGGGCAACGTGGCGTACGTCATTGCCGGCATCACTGTTCTCGTCAGTTTCATGACACTCGTGTCATTCGCCAAGGTGCAGAAGTACGTTCTCTTCGGCAAGCTGCCCGAGAGGCTGGCCAAGATCAAAGAGGTGCCCGCGGCTATGTGCGTCTCGTTGATCGTCCTGGCCATTCTGTGCCTGTCGTTGGGCGTGTTGAGCCCCATAATGCTGAAAAGATTTATCGAGCCTGCACGCGACGCCGCCGTGGACCGGAAGGCGTACATCGAGCGTGTTTTCCCAAACACGGAAACCAAAACGGCGCACTTGGGAGATTAGAACATCATGCCCAGGATTGTTCATTTTGCTGTCGCTTTCCTGCTCTGGATGCTGTTGACATGGAGCGTGTACCTCGACAACGTCCTCGCGGGTGCGATTGTTGCGGCGCTGAGCGCCGCGCTCGTGGGGCACCTTTTTCCCCTGGAGGCGAAGCGGATAATTTCGCTCTCGTCGGTCAAGAGAGTGCTCTGGTTCATCTACTACGTACCCATGTTTCTGCTCTACTGCCTGAAGGCCAACTTCGACGTAGCCTACCGTGTTATGCATCTGAACCTGCCTATCCGACCTGGGATCGTGAAGGTGAAGACAACCCTCAAGGGAGACATGGCCAGGACGTTCCTGGCCAACTCGATTACGCTTACGCCGGGCACCCTTACGATAGACATGATTGGTGATGATATGTACATCCATTGGATATTCGTTGAGTCGGACGATCCCGCCGAACAAACGCGGAT
>JABMSA010000368.1 GCA_013202185.1 Planctomycetota bacterium | reverse complement strand
TGACTCGGCCCGGGGCAAGGGATTCAGCCGCGGTCCCGCCCCCGCCCCTGCCATCCACATCGTCAGCACCTACAAAATCGAGCTCCCACCTTGCCGTTTCGCTTGGAGCAGGGCCTTGCGGCGCATTGGCTTTGCCCTCCCGCATGGATCCGGAGGTGTCAGTCGTTGTGGCGATTTCTGTTTCTTCGCCCGCGGAATCGCCTCCAGTGGTATAGCTATAGAGCGGCCGGTGTTCGCCCACGTCGGTAGTGGGTTCCGCCTGACGAGCGGTGCTGAAGTACCCCCTGAGAGCTTGTCCCAGGTCCACCTGGTTGGCCACGCATTTGGTTTGCCGGGCTCTGAGAAGGCTGGGCATCATGGACCAAACTCCCACGACAGCAAGGACCAACACGGCTGCTATCCCGCCAAGATGACGGAACCGCATCGGCCCGGTCAGCGTCGGGAAGATGGACTTTATTTTCTCCAAGATTGCCGACATCTTTGTTGATGCAACGTGCTTCTGCTCTTGAGACCTTGCGGCCGCACGCAGGAGCACTGCGCGGCGCCGGCGGCTGAGCTTGGGCGGCTGGCCGGCCTCGACTGCTTCCTTGAGCAGGCCCGAGACCGACCGCATTCCGGCCAGGAGCGAGCTGCATTTCATGCACGTCGCCAAGTGCTCGAGGAGCGCGGCCTTGGGCTTGCTGTCGAGCTGGCCGTAGATCAACGCGGCGAGGAATGTTTCTGCTTGTTCGCAATGCATATGTCATCACCCCCTTACAGGGTATTGTGTGTGCTCACGTGAGGCCCGCGTTTTTGAGGCGCCGCGACATCTCGCGGAGGGCCTGGTTGAGCCGATACGAAACGTGGCTGATCGACAGCCCCATGATTTCACCTATCTCGCGGAAGCTGAAGCCTTGAATGATTCTGAGCAGTATGACCTGCCTGTGCTGCTCGGGCAGCGTTTGCAGTTCGGCGAGTGCGCGGTCGCACATTTCCTTTCGGACGAGCGCATCGAGCGCGTCCGCCGGCTCGGGGCCGTCGGCTACGTCGGCGGCGACCTGCTCGCGGAGTTTCTTATCCAGTTTTTGCTTGCGGAGCGAAGTGACGGCGAGGTTGTGTGCGACACGAAACAGCCAGCTTGCAAGGTTCTCGATGCTCGCTATGCCGCGCCTGTGTACCTGCCGGTGAAGGCGGAGGAACGCTTCCTGGACTGCCTATTCGGCGGCGTCGCGGTTCGGCCCGAGAAGCTGCCCCACATAGCGCAGGAGGGGCGTTTCGTAACGATCGACGATCGCAACGAAATCGAAAGGGGCATCTTGGGCGTGTGCCGACGGCGCGCGCGTTCTCTTTGCGTCCCGGGTGCGTGGGTTCATGAACCGTTTGCTCCGCTTTCTATAATGATAGACGCACGAGCAGGCAACATGTTCGAAAAAATCTTGCTGACGTTCCACAATTGGTTGGGGCCGTTTCTTCCAGTACTGTTCTGACGGCTCCGGAGTGAAGATTTCGTTGAGGATGATCCGGCCATCCTGGTTGCATCGTGAAGGCGCGGAGGAAAGGCTCCGTGGCCGGTCGGCCCGGGACGGCTCACCACGTGCCTGCGCCGGGGCTCCGCAATCTGCTTACCACCTTGAAATGCCCACCCGGCTCCGCTATACTTTTTCGACGATGCAGTACCCGAAAACAGCAAGACCAAAGGAAACCGAACTATGAAAGGCACGGCGAGCTTTTTTCAGGAACTCCGGGATTATTGCGAGAGCGTTGCCCTGGTCGACTGCCACGATCACTCGGGCGCGTGCGGGCCGAAATACACGGACGCCATTGCCGCAATAAAGAGCGGCTACTTCAACAGCGACGTGCTCAGCGCATCGTCCGACGCGGACATCGCGATCCTTGACGATACCAGTCGGTCGCTCGACGAGCGCTGGCCGATCCTCGAGAGGGCGTGGAAGCGGACCTGCCACACCGGCTACGCACAGGTTACGCGCCGCGTGCTCAAGAAGTTTTACGACGAAGACGAGCTGACTCTCGAAGCCCTCGAGCGCGTTCAGGAGAAGCTGCTCGATCTCACCGACGAGGCCGTGTATGACGGCATCCTCGAGCAGGCGAAGATCGCCGTGCGCCTGGGGGACGTCTGGCCGGACGTCAAGAAGATCATCGACGGCACGCTGAAGCTCACGCCGCGCACCAGGCTGGTGATTTCGCTGCCCGGCTATCACGGCATTCGCGGCTACGACGGCGTGCAGGGCATGGTGGCGCCGCTGGGGCGCACGGTAACTTCGCTGGATGAATACCTGGCCGCCTGCCGCGAGATCTTCGAGGTGCAGAAGAAATTCGGCGCGGTTGCATTCAAAGACCAGTCGGCGTACAGCCGCGCCATCGATTACGGCAACCCCACCCGCGCCGCCGCCGAGGAGGTTTTCAACTGGTTCATGGAAGATCCGCGCCGCAACGCCGGCTACCCCGACCAGATCAGGCCGCTGGATGATTTTCTCTTCCACGAGTTCATGCGAATGGCCCGCGACATGGACCTTCCGGTTCAGATCCACACGGGGCACATGGCCGGCGTACGGAACGACATCGTCAAGACAAACGCCGCCGGCCTGACGAAGATCCTCGAGCTGCATCGCGACGTGCGGTTCGACATCTTCCACGCAAACTGGCCCTACAGTGCCGATCTGCTGTACCTGGCGAAGAACTTCCCCAACGTCACGATTGATTTCTGTTGGGCCAACATCATAGACCCGATCTACTGCCAGAATATGTTCAAGCAGGCGCTATCGTGCGTGCCGCACGGCAAGATTCACGGTTATGGGTCGGATTTCGGAGGGAGCGTGGACCGCGCCTGGGCGCACGCGCAGATCGCTCGAGACAACATTGCGATCGCGCTCTCAGATATGATCGACATCGGCTACCTCGGGCTCGACGACGCGAAAGAGGTAGCGCGTGGCTGGCTGTTTGAAAACGCAAACGCATTTTTCCGGCTGGGACTGTAGCGCTGCCACGGCCCCGGGCAGCGTGCCCGTAAGGAGCACCAAACATGAAAAAACTGACCCGTCGCGAATTCCTCAAGGCGTCGGCGGCTGCGGGAGCCATGCTGCCGCTGGCCTGCGTGATGGCGGAGAACAACGACGCGCCCGCGCCCGCCGCCACCGGCCTGCTCCGGCGGAAGCTCGGCAAGACGGGAGTGCCGGTCACAATCCTCGGGCTGGGCTGCGCGTATATCGCGGGGGAGAACATCAACACGCGGGGTATCGTCGAGACCGCCCTCGACGGCGGCGTTCGGTATTTCGACACCGCACCAAACTACAAGGGATCGGAGGAGGCGCTCGGCCCTCTGCTCGCCGACGTGCGCGATGAGGTTTTCCTCGTAACGAAGCTCGATCACACCGGCGCAAAAGAGGCCGAGATGGACCTGCAGGAGAGCCTCAAGAGGCTCAAGACGGACCGCGTCGATCTGCTCCTGCTCCACGGCGTCGGCCTGTCGGGCGATTGGCAGGATGCCGAAAGAATCTGCGCCGAAGCCGGCGCGCTGACGTACTTGCGCAAGGCCAAGCGCGACGGGCTCACAAGGTTCATCGGCATGAGCGTTCATCAGCCGCACTCGCATGCGCTGCACGTCCTCAAAGAGGCTGAAGACCTGGACGTTGTAATGCCGTTTGTGAATCACATGGCGATAGCAAAAGACACCGACGACATCATCGCTCCCTGCCACAAGATGGGAATGGGCATCGTCGCGATGAAGGTGCTCGGCGGCGGCGGCCAACTTGCGAAAGACTACGACCGCTCGTTTCGCTATCCCTTGAGCGTGCCCGGTGTGGCCTGCGCCCCGGTCGGCGTGAAGAGCCCCGAAGAAGTGAGACGCGCCGTCCGCGCGGCGAAAGAGTTCCGTCCCCTCACACCCGACGAAATGAAAGAAGCCACGAAGGCCGGCGCTGCGCTCATTCGCGACCGGTCCGTAGAATACGCCCAATTCAGGTCGCATTTCGGATGGGACGCCGGATCGGCGTGAGCAGAGCGGTTGCCGCAATATAGATAGGAGATCATGAGCGATGCGTGAAATGACACTTGGCAAGAGCGGGCTGCGGGTCTCGGCGGTGGGCTTCGGGGGAATTCCGATTCAGCGGATTTCCGAGAACGAGGCCGCAACGGTGATTCGGACGGCCATCGATCTGGGCGTCACCTTTTTCGACACGGCCGCCGGCTACACCGACAGCGAATCGAAGATCGGGAAGGCGATCGCCGGACGCCGCGACGGACTTGTCCTTGCAACCAAGAGCGGCAGCGGCACCAGGGAGGGCGCGCAGGCGGAGATCGAGCGGTCGCTGCGCCAAATGAAAACGGACGTGATCGACCTTTTCCAGTTTCACGGCATTTCCGACATGGCCAAGTGGGAGCAGATAACCGGCCCCGGCGGCGCGATGGAGGCCGTGCTCGAGGCGCAGCGAAAGGGCGACGTGGCGCACGTCGGATTCACGTCGCACAGCCTTGACACGGCACTGGAACTCGTGGAAGAGGAGATCTTCGAGACGGTGCAGTTTCCGTTCAATCTCGTCACGTCCGAGCCGGCGGACGAGTTGATCCCGAAGGCCCGTGAGCGGGCTCTCGGTTTCATTGCCATGAAGCCCCTGTGCGGCGGGCAGTACGACGATGCCGTTCTCGCGTTCAAGTTCCTCAATGGCTTTTCAGACGTGGTGCCGATCCCCGGCATCGAGAAGGTCGAGGAGATCGAGCAGATCGTGGCGGTTGTTGCGTCGGGCGCGGTGCTCGAGGGCGCCGAAAAAGAAAGAGCGGAGAAGATCGCGGCGGACCTGGGCAAGCTGTTTTGCCGACGGTGCGACTACTGCGAGCCCTGCCCGCATGGCGTGCCCATTCAAACTGCGATGAATCTCCACGGCCTGTGCAAGCGCCTGCCGCCGGCATCAATCGCGGGATGGGTCGCAGGCAAGCTGAGCGAGGAGGGCACAAAGTGCACTGAATGCGGCGAGTGCGAGGAGAAGTGCCCATACGACCTGCCGATCATCGAGACCGTCAAGGCGTCCGTGGAGAAAGCAAAAGCCATCATGGCCGATTGGGAGGCACGGAGCTGACCGGCGGCCGGCTGTGTGCCCGCGAACAAGGCGTTCCCACGCCTCTTGAAGTCGGACCGCTCTAATTGTGAGTCAAAGCTACCGTTACCACCAAAATGTGTGAAGAAGTACCGCCCACGGAACACACGGAACCGGAATTAAACTCAGGCCAAGTAATACGGGCATGGCGACGTCTGACGGTCCCGAACTAAGGTGTTCGCTTTCGCGAAGGGTTTCGACGCGTATGCGGTAAGCCTGCAGTTCAGCGGCGGCGCGGTTGGGTCTTTGAATCTCAACTGCGGCCGATCGTTCGGCGTGCCCACCGAAGAGGTCGAGATTACCGTCAGGGGCGGCAATTTCATGACCATCCACAATTCATCCTGCTGGCGGATCACGGAAGATCACCAGCCCGTTGAATGGCGCGAGCCGCCCACGTTCGTCAGCAGCGGCGACAGCGGCAACGACACCGGCCACCTGGCCGAGATCGTTGATTTCCTGGCGGCGATCAGGGACGGCCGCACTACGCGATCCAACATTCATGAGAAGCTACAAGAGCCTCGTGCTCTATGAGGCCATTCGAGATTCAGCGGAGGTGGGGAAGATCGTGGAGGTGCAGTATCAGGAGCCGTGAATGAATACAGCCTGAACGGGCCGCCGCGGCGCGTTTTTTCGGCCGCAGGCTGCAGCACAACGGGGAAAAGCACGGGAAAACCATCAGCGGTTCGTCTCAGGATTCCTTCTCAATAAAGGCTTTTCCGGCAAAAGAGACAAAAGAAGCAAAAAAAACCGGAAAAAAGGAAAAAAACCCTTGACAAGCGATTTGAAATGTGTATAATTAAGGGTGTTGTAATGATTTACGTGATTTGCTTGTAGTTGGAAATACGACAACACCGACTCGCGGCTCGACTCAAGCACGTCTGACAATATTGAAGGCGCCCTGCGGCCCCTCCTCGCCCCTCACAACCCCCCGTGGGGCGCCTTTGCTTTTACACACACCTTCCATAAATTGTTTTCCGTCCCAACTTTGCCGGCCAGGGCAGCAGAGACGTCGTAAGTCTCTATAGCGGCACAAGAACGCAACCAAGGCAACAAGCAAGATAATCAGCGAATTGGTAACGTCCCAAAAGTGGTTGGGCGTAGGACCATGAGACAGTGAGGTCATGCACCTGTTCATCCCAACTTCCGCAGTCTGGGGCAACCAGCAGCGACAAATCAAGTACCCCGTCCTTCGTATGTGTTTAGCGTCCGGGTGCGGATGGGCCGTCGCCAAGAG
>JABMSA010000367.1 GCA_013202185.1 Planctomycetota bacterium | reverse complement strand
GGGGGGGGGGGGGGGGGGGGGGGGGGGGGTCTGCTGTTCGCTGCCGAACTTTTGCTCCGGTGGGCAAGCCCACCGGGGGCGTGTTATGCAGGTGCGCTCCCGGTTTTTTCGGGCTTTTTTCGGTGCCGGCTTTTTTCGGTGCCTGGCGGCTTTTTTCGGTGCCTGGCACTTTTAAGCTCTGCAAGTGCTGCGGTACCAAGGAGTTAGGTGGGCCGTGTGTACCGGAGGCCGCATGGCACAGGCCGGCTGTCAAGGCTTGACGGCAAGCGACGGATGGCGGAAACGCGCGCGTCGCCATGGCCGCTTTGGCACGTCGGTGACTTGACAACGCCGGGCGCGTCCGCAATGGGATTTCATTGTGCGGCGCTATCTGCTGGCCGGCTTTTTTCGGTGCCTGGCACTTTTAAGCTCTGCAAGTGCTGCGGTGGCCACGAGTTAAGTGGGCCGCGCGTACCGGAGGCCGCATGGCACAGGCCGGCTGTCAAGGCTTGACGGCAAGCGACGGATGGCGGAAACGCGCGCGTCGAGCTTGAGCAGCGAAAACTTCCTCAGTCGATTCTTGACATCTGAATCGGACAGTGTGCTTTTCTCCATCCTCTTGCACCAACTGCACCTGTTGGTGTAGACGTCGACGGCGATGAGGGTGTGCCTTTGTTTCGCTTCGGTTATTGCGCTGTTGAGCGACTCGTGCCACGCAAGCGCTTCCTCAACCTTGACGGCGTTTATGCCGGGTTTTCTTTGGGTGCAGCCTGCGGTCGACATCATGAGAATGGCGAGCGCGACGGCGATCAGCAGTAGTGTTGATGATCTGTCCATGTGATGGCTCTCCCCGGCCGTTCGGCCCGTTCCGTCGTTACTTGCTTAATGTGTATGCAACGGGCGTGCCATTTGCCTTGCAGGAGGGGTGCGATTCACCGGCGCCGGCCACCGGCCACGTTAAATGGAAGAAGATCGTATTTGCGGGGCTTGCGGGCGCTCGGTCGTTTTGCATGCGTCGCAGGTAGCCTGACCGGGGCAATTTGCCCCACGGTGGGCGTAAGTTGCGGTGGCTGCCGCACTTGGGCGTTGGCTGCGTTCTTGTGGGTTATCTGCTACATTCTTGGTGGGAAAGCGTCCGGCGGCGATTGGCCGGCCGTGCATTTTCAGTCGGTTTGGTTGCGGCGATCGGCGGCTTGTTTTTGTATGAGCCCTTCGGCCGCTCCCAGGTAGGCGTGGGCGCGCTCGAGGGGGGTCTTGAGCGTCTTGGTGTGCCGGCGAAGCTCGTCGAGCGGCGCGGTTCCGGCGGCGTATGCCTTGGCCGTTGCCCGCAGCATCTTCAGCCTCAGTCGAGCCAATGTGACTGATTGCAGCCCGGGCTCGCTCCAGGCCGAATCGTCGCCGGAGCTGAAGCGGTAGCCTTTCGTCATCGAGCCGATCGTCACGGCGGCGGCGACGATGTCGCCGATTCTTGCCTGGGTCTCCGCAACGGCTTGATATGACTTCGTCCGCCCGGCGGCGCTGCCGGCGTCGGCAGCCCCTCTTGCGAGTGCGATGAAATCCATCGCTCGCGACAGATCCCCCGCTGCGGCGTGGGCCTCTGCAATTGAAAGCAACGCGGCGGTCTTGTCGTCGTCGGAGACAAGCTCGACCGTGGCCCGGGCGCCGGCGAGGTCACCGGCCTCGAGTTGTGCGCTCAGCATAGCGCAGTACGCATCGCCCCTGCAGGTTCGGTCGGCGATCTGCCGCGCGGCGGTCTTTGCGCCTTCCATATCGCCTTTATCGAGTTGGGCTTCGCACACTCGCAGGCAGGCAAACGACCTGGCGTTTGCATCGGCGATTGCCCCGGCTACTCCCATGGCTTTGGGCGCGCTGCCGGCGGCGGCCAGGCCGTAAGCGATCTCCGCCTGCGCCCGGTTTTGCATCGCGCCGCGCTCGATCTGTTGTGCGGCGGCTTTGGCGTCGTCGATACGGCCCGAGCGCGCAAGGACCTCCGCGATTGCGCATTGGGCCGACGCCCTGGCGTAGGGGTCTTCGATGTCATTGACAACGGATCTCGTATCAGTCAGGTTGCGTTTTTCGGCAAGGAGCTTAACGAGGTCTATCTGAAACCGCTCCTGCATTCTCAGGCCGTAAAGCGGAAACCGCTCGGGCAGGTTCTTGAGCATCTTTCGCGCCTCCGAAAGATCGCCGGCCTTCGCCTTTGCGATGAGGATGGTCTTGTAGATGTGGATCCTTCCCCACGCCATGTGTGTGGAGGCGGGATCGGTCATCTTCCCGGCGGTGTCCCGTGCGGCGGCGAAGTCGCCATCGTTTGCCTGGGCCGCACCGATGCTCAGCCATGCTTCGGCGTGAGCCAGCGTGCGTGTGTCGATGTCCTGGGCGGTAGCCGCAGCGCCGGCAAAATCGCCCGCCCTCACTTGTGCCGCCGCGATTGCAGCGTGCGCCCGCGCTTCGGACTGCAGCAGCGCGTCAAGAGACAGATTGAAGACAGGCTGGGCCGGCGGCGCTCTCCTTATTTTTATCCGAATCAGGAGGTCGTTCAACCACTTGCGTATTTTGGTGACAAACGGCGGCACCGGCTCGCGAATGGTCTTGACGGTACCGATCGCATCGGCGATGTTGCCGCTTTCGGCCTGGGCCCTGGCCACCTGCCCGAGGAGGTACTCCTGGTGCTGCGACTCGAACCCGGTGAAGAACGACTGGTCCACCGCCTCCGTGAGCCACCACGAGGGAGAATTGATACCCGGCCTCAGACAGAGATGCAACACCCCGAGCACGGCGCCAAGCGACGCGACAAGCAGGATTATTCTCGTTGAGCGTCTGAGCCTTTTCATTGATCGCCTCCCGCGGGCCGAAAAACGTTTCTCTTACCATCATAATGCTGCGGGCGGGTTTGTCAACGAGAATCTCTGCCCGCGCGCGGTTCCAGGATCCGGATGACGGCTCAAGTCCGTGAAGGTTGCGCCCCGCCGACCGTTGTTGAAAAAGCACTCAGCGCCGGATACAATATGTCTGGTACGGGAGTTTTTCTGTGAAATCCTGGCCGGCCTCTTGAAAGGAAACAACAAATGATCACTTGTGAAAACAGGGGCGCACTCAGCCGCCGATTGTCGGCTCGGATGTGCATTGCCCTGGTGTTGTGCGCGCTGATGTTGGGCGCGGCCGGCGCAGCCGATTATGATTCTCCGGAATACTGGCGCGAAGACTGGGAAAGGATGGGCGCACTCGGCAAAGGTTTCGTGGTGTGGGAATCAAACCGAACCGATGGGTTCTATCGCATCTGGTACCGCAACCTCGACGGCTCGGGCTTGCGGCAGATCACCCCCGAGTGATGAAAACCAATCGCGAGCGCTTTCTGGCAATTCTGGATGGCAAGGTCCCGGACAAAACGCTCTGGGTCTCGCGGCTGAACATCTGGCACAAGGCCCGGACCTCGAGCGGCACCCTCCCCGCCGAAGTTGCGGGGATGACCCTCCCCGAGATCGAGGCCCTCCTGGGCATGGGCCGCTCGGCACGCAACGCAAGCGTATTCCGGGTCGTCCGCGACTCCGTCGACGAAAAGACCACTTCCGACGGCGAGCGCATCACGCACACGTTGATCACGCCGCGCGGCGAGGTGTCGTGCGTCCGGCCGGACTCCGCCGAGTTGCGCGCACGGGGCATGGCTTCGCCCTGCATCGAAAGGTACTTGAAATCCGAGCGCGACTATGATGTCATGGCGTGTGTGGCCGGGCTCGGCTCGCGGGCATCCGCCTCAGGGGCGGCTCGGCATTAGTGTTGTGTCGGCCCGATTAGAAGCGGGCGGCCATGCACCTGCGCTGGGACATCCGGGAGCGCTTACTGTTGAATGCTGCCGCTGCGCGTGGTATAATGGCAACCTGTTCGCCAGTGAGAACCCGAAGGGCACTGCATGTCTGTGATCTGCATCTTGTATTGCCAAGTCAATAGCATGACCAGGATTTGGACTTGCCGTCCCGCTCAAAGCGGTCAGGGGTCAGGCTGACACAGAGCCCTTCCCGAAAGTCAGACACAAGGAGGCGTTAACGTGTCAAATAAAGAAGCCCAAAAGAACAGTGAAGAGAGTTTGCATCTCGCAACGAGAATCTTGGAACTGAAACATTGCACATCGTCTCATGTAAAGGGCCTTCTTGAATCCTTGGTAGGTTCAGATAGCGAGGCAGTTGCTTTCGCTTCTGCCCTGCTCGTATCGACAGCAGCTACTTCACGCACCCGTCCTGAGTGGCTTCAAACGGCGTTCGAAGTCTTCGGAAGAAGCGAAAGCCAACTAGCAAACTCTTTCCTCAAACACGCAGCTTTGAACGCTCAGAATGCAGAGATTCGCTTGCATGCTGTGCGAGAGTTAAAGCACAAGAAGCTGGACGGTGACATGCGGCAGCTCTTGCATGATTGGCTCTCTGGCGAGATAGAAGGCAGCCCTGTTGCCTTTCAGCGCCAAATTCAGGTCGAGGAATTCCAACGTGCGGCGCTCGAGGCTCTATCCAGGAAAGGTGTACGTTCACATTCGGTGGCCGCTGTGTGGGAACTTCTTAAGCAGCTTCTTTCCTCGCGGGATGCAAGTACTGAAGTGTACAGCGGGACCCTGGATTGTCTCACGGCAATGACCCGACCGTCCTTGATTCACAAGATTCTGTCAGAGGTTGGAAAGCAGCATTCCGGCAAGACCAACCTTGATCTTCTGAGCATCTGTGGAAACATGGAACCAAACCAGTTGAAGGGCACCAAAACAAAGTTGCGAGAAGCTCTTAGGCAATCGCTTGGGGTGTGGAGCCGGGGTGAAGAGATACGCGATGGAGTGGCGAACCTCGCCGCCAAACTTGTAAGTTCTGATTTCCTGATAAGTTTGACCGAACTCCCAGATGTCACATTGCGTACGCACCGTGGCAAAGTGGTCGCGGCTGTGATGGACGCTTATAGTTCTGCAGATGATGCTCTCTGCAATGCCAGCCTGAACCTCGCAAAGAATGTCTCCAACGCTAATGCTAGTTCCGCATGCGTCAAGGCACTGAGTAGATGTGCCGCGTCGCGTGGCGAGATGATTCTTCGAAGGATTTGTTTAAGCGAGTCTGAAGGCATCCGTCAGTTACGAGATCCTCAGTGCATTTCGGAGATATTTGGATCATTGGATAATATTGCAGAAACTGGATCCAAGGCAATAACTAACGCTGCACCAGATGACGGAAGGAAGATGGCGCCGATAGTTACGGCGCTTATTCTGGCTTGTTCGATTCCTCCAAAGGTCGAAGATCGTCGGAAAACGGTCCAACTGAACAGCTTTGCGCGACAGCTCGTCGCCGACGACGCCTTAGTGACCGAAGATACCAGGCAAAGATATGTCGAGATATCTCAGGAATTGAATCTCGAGCATGTGTTGAAAGACTTGGTAAGAACAGCCACCTCACCAAAGTCGCCAAAAGAACTTGCATATCTCTTGGAGCCTTTGCTCTGCAGCAGCGATAAACTAGGAATAGCAATCGTTAGGATAGTCTTGGAGGTGGCTCAAGAATTCTGCATAAGCAAGCGGGATAGCAACCGTCTATCCTCAGCGTATGGTCAAGTAGAAAGCTGGCTAGGTAAATTCGATGCACAAGTTGTTGAAGCACTTGTTCACCAAGGCCTATTTGTCAATGGCGTCCTTTCGCTTTACTTGCTGGGTGTGGCAAGGCGACTAAAACTAAACTTTTATAATTGTGCGACGGCACTCATCAATTCCGATTTGAGTATCAAGCCGAAGCTCGCGGTCATAAACCAAATCGAACAAGCGGGTGGCGAGGAATCACTCCAGGTTCTGTGTGAAGCCGGTAGATTTGTGTCGGGAAATGATTACGACGTCAGGATCCGGGCTGCTGCCATAGAGTCCATCGGCAAACTATGCGATTGCAGTCTGGAGGAAGGGATGACTCCCTCAGATGACTGTTTGCAGAGCATACATGAGAGGATTTCTCACGGCTCGGAACGTGAACGTAGAAAGGCATACGGGGCCTGTTCGCGGATGGCTGATCAGCGCAGTATCAAAGCTCTAAAGGACCGGGAGCAGACTGAAAAGGATGGAAAGGCTTTGGCCCGGCTCAAACAGGCCCTGGCCGCTATACGAGAACGGCTCGAACAAGAACGACCAGAGTACAACTCGACCGATCCTACAAGGGAGTGGCTCAAACACGCGTCCAACCTGGGTGACCCTCAACTCCTTCCACAGGTAGAAAAGTATCTTATTCCGCCCCATCCAGAGGAGCTAGTACAGCTCGCCGCGATCGAGTTTCTGAAATCGTGTCGCTCACCGGAGGGGGTGCAAGTGCTCGATAGATACATCAAGGACACATCGCCTCACGGGATGCTTCTTCAAGCTGCACGGGGATGCATGTCGACACTGAAGAACCGTCAAGACGTGAAACTCCTCGATGTTCTGACATGGTTGTTCGGCGAGAGTTCGGACATGGTCGACCCCGAGCAGTTAAACTATGAAGAGCTTTTTGGCGCGCAAAGGTGCGGTGTCTTGGCGGGGGTGTTGGGAGTTTGCCGGGAAGAATATGGGGCAGAAAATTGGGACAACTTCGCCACCGTAGCTGACAACGTCGGCCAATGTATTGTAAGGCACATCTACACCAGTTACCACAGGGAAATGGGAATATCAGAAGAGGAAGGGAAGAAGTTCGCGGAGCGCAGTTACCATAATCAATTGAACTTTGGAAAGTTTGTCAAGACTTTTCCCATGCCCAAGAAGCGTTTTCAGACCATCCACGAGTGTCGACAAGAGGCAAAGACTGCTCATCCAGAAGACGTCGACGGCACGCCAAAGCCTGGGATTCAAGGCAAGAATGCAGCCGACGCTATCTTAACGTGGTTGGGTGAGGCATTCGAATGGACAGCCCAAGCCTTGCAGCAAGCGCGCACTCCATCTTGAGAGTTTGCGTTTGCGCCCCGACTTGAGCTGAATGCTCTTCGACCCACGCCTTCCCAGGCAGGCCCCCCTTCAAAAACTCTTGGGCTTTCGGAGGGGTAGAGGATTCCGGAACGGACGGGTCGGCGGACAGGACGCGCGACGGACAGCTTCTTCCCTCACACGACGTTTTCTTCGGCCCAGTTTTTCAGGGATTCGGCCGCAGCAGGCGAGGCAAAGCATGCTTTCCCTGCGGTCACTTCCACGCCGCTGAGTTGCTCGGGGCTTATCTCCGCGCGGGCGCGAATGCCCCACGCCACGGAAGACGGACGAACCTCGTGCAGGCCCACGAGCAGCCGCCGGGCATTGCCGGCGCCGAGGCTCTCGAGCAAGGCCAGGGACTCGGGCGTCTGGGTCATCCGCCCGACGAAGCCGAAGAGGCCCAGCCCGTGGCGGCGGTCGGGCACGGACAGCTCGCCGGCGCCGTCGACGTACCCCATTCGGGCGCAGCCTGCCATCACCTGGTGGCCGATGAGCACGTCGGCGCCGCGCTCGAGCTGCCCGAGGAATTCGTCGCTGCCCGACCATTTGTCAAGCAGCGGCATGGGCGTCTTTGTGTTGTGCTCGGTGCCGTTGAAAACGGGATGCCCGTGCCTCTCGGCGGCCTCGAGGATGGCCGCCAGCCGGTCGTGCTCGTTGCGGTGGGGGATCACCTCGATGGCGTAAATACCGAGCCGCTCGATGGCGGCG
>JABMSA010000366.1 GCA_013202185.1 Planctomycetota bacterium | reverse complement strand
GTCAACTTTTCTCTCTCGCCGCCCGAACGACGGCTGCCCATGCCTTGCGTAATCGCTTCGCCGACGCGTCTCCTATGCACCGCAAACCCGTCGGGGGTGGGTCAGGATGTACCCGCGCGGGGGCTCAATTGTTCTCGACCCCTCTTGACCTTGCACCGCACAGCGTGTAAAATATGTGGTTCATTAGTATCGTACGATCTCGGACTGCATTGAGGAGAATACGCGTGAACAAGATCGAGCGAGTTGAAGCGGCGCTCAAGGGTGAGCAGGTCGACCGTGTGCCGGCGTCGTTCTGGTTTCATTTCCCGAGCGACAAAGTGGCCGGCGAGGCCATGGCACAGGTGCACCTGGATTACTATCGATCATGCAACCTCGATTTCCTGAAGGTGATGAACGATAACGGCTACGAAACGCCTGCGGGCGGCATCGACAAGATCACGGCCGCCGACCAGTGGGCACAGCTCGAGCCGACCCCTCTTTCGGCCGAGTGCTTTCAAGATCAACTCGCCGGCCTGCGGCTGATATGCGATGAACTGAAGCACGACTGCCTGGTCATCACCACGATCTTCTGTCCGTTTGCCACCGGCAACAGTATCAGCGATGGCAAAGTGGCCCAGCACGTGAAGGAGAACCCCGACGCGGTGCGCAAGGGCCTGGCCGCGATCGCACAGAGCCTTGCGGGCCTCGCGCGGGCGTGCATCGAGGCCGGGGCGGCGGGCATTTTCCTCTCGGCACAGGGAGGCGGCAAGGACCTTTTCACCGACGAAGAGTTCGATTCGGTCATGAAGCCCGCCGACGTTGCAGTGCTGCAGGCGGTAAGCGACGCACCCTTCAACCTGCTGCACGTCTGCGGCGAGGGCCTCAAGCTCGAGCGCTACGTCGACTACCCGGCCGGCGCCGTGAACTGGAGCACGCAGTGGGGCAACATCAGCATACCCGAGGGGCGCGAGCTTTTCGACTGCGCAATCGTGGGCGGCATGGACCAACGCGGCGCGATGGTCGACGGCACACGCGACGCCATCCGCGCCGAGATGGCCGAAGCACTGGCACAAGGCGGGGACAAGGCGTTCATACTCGGGGCGGGCTGCACGCTGCCGGGCGACGTCGCCTACGACAACATCAGGTTTGTGATGGATCACATGGGCGGGTGAGCGCACGGCCGAATGGAACAGCAACACCAGGGATACTCGACGCATTCGCGCAGCCTCGCGGTGAGCTTCGTTTTCATCTTGCCGCTGCTGGTGGCGTATGAGGCGGGCATGCTGATCGTCCGCCCGGAATCCGCCAGCCTCGCGGGGAACCTGATATGGTGGCTGCTTTACGAAGCGTTTGGACAGCGGGCAGCGGTGGTCTTCAACCTGATCGTGATCGCGGCGGTCGGGGCTTCACTCGTCGCAATGCGCAAAACCGGCGGCGTGCGGATCAGCGCATACCCGCTTGTTCTTGCCGAGGGCTTTGCCTACGGGCTGTTTCTGTGGCGGCTGATGCCCCTGATAATCGTTTACGTGGTGCCCCTGGCACAAGGCACGGGGCCGACGGCCGCCGGCATGGCCGACGAAATCATCCTGTCCATCGGCGCCGGCCTGTACGAGGAGATCGTATTCCGCCTGGGCCTGATGAGCCTGATCTATTTCCTTGTGGTGAAGATGTTCGACAAGCGCTGGCTCGCGGCGGCCACGGCGATTCTTGTCAGCTCGCTCGTGTTCTCCGCCGCCCATTATCTCGGGCCCACGGACATGTCGACCGACGAGTTCGTCAGGTCATTCGTCTACCGCACCCTCGGCGGCATCTTCTTTGCCGCGCTGTATATTTATCGCGGATTGGCCGTGGCCTGCTACTCGCACGCTTTTTACGACATCCTGGTGGTGGCGTTTCGGTGATCTGCGGACCTGAGGTCATGCTCGCTTTTCGCTTGAACTTCAGCTCTGTGTGCGCTACAAATTTACGCAACTGATTTTTGCTTTTCCGCCCTATTCGCCCGCAATGGATTCAGGAGTGCAATGCCATGAAGAAGATTTCTTACGCCGGTTGGGACAATTGCTATGAGCTTTCCAACAGAGCCATCGAGCTTGTGGTGACGGGCGACGTTGGCCCGAGAATCATCCGCCTCGCCGCGCGGGGCGGCCCGAACCTCTTCAAGGAGATGGAGAAGATGGTGGGCAAAACCGGCGGCGACGAATGGCTGCTCTACGGCGGACACCGGCTCTGGCACGCGCCGGAAGTCAAGCCCCGCACCTACTTCCCCGACAACTCGCCCGTTGCCGTCAGCGAAACAAAAACCGGCCTGCGCGTGGTGCAGGATACCGAACCGACAACCGGCATCCAGAAGCAGATCGACGTCGCGCTCGATCCCGCCAAGCCATATGCGAAGGTCGTGCATCGCCTGACCAACCACAACCTCTGGGCGGTGACGCTCGCACCGTGGGCGCTCTCGGTCATGGCGCAGGGCGGCACCGCCATCATGCCCCAGGCCCCTTACCTGTCGCACGAGGAAGCCTTGTTCCCCGCCAAGCCGGTAGTGCTGTGGCCATACACCAACATGGCCGACAAACGCTGGACATGGGGCCAGAAGTACATTCAACTGAGGCAAGACCCGAAAGCGCGCCGTCCGCAGAAAGTAGGCATCGGCCTCGAAGACGGCTGGGCGGCATACGCGCTCGAGGGGCAGGCGTTCATCAAGCGATTCAAGCATCTGCCCAACGCCACCTACCCCGACTTCGGATGCTCCTTCGAAACGTTCACCAACGCCGACATGCTGGAGGTCGAGACCGTGGGACCGATGACGACCATCGATCCGGGCAAGAGCGTGCAGCACGTGGAGCATTGGTTCGTGTTCGACGGAGTTCGCGTGCCGCGCAGCGATGCCGGCATCGAGAAGGCCCTCGCGCCGCTCCTCGCCGCCAGCGAAAAGATGATGAAATAACACACCGCCCACAGCCGGGGGCAAGGCTCGAAGGCGCGGGCACCGATCCCGCGAGCGGTCCGGCAGGATTAAGGAATTGGTGAAGGCGGAAAAGTGGTTGGGCCTGGGACCGTGAGACAGCGGCCCCAGCGTTGAAACGCTGGGCTACCTTCAGCCGTGCCTACGGCACTG
>JABMSA010000365.1 GCA_013202185.1 Planctomycetota bacterium | reverse complement strand
TCTCGGGCCCCTTCCTGATAGACTGAAGCGCAAGTTACATTGCCGGAGAACCGAAGACCTTGCGTTCCATAATCGCCCCTGCATTGCTTGCGTTGGCCGTGGCCGGATGCACCGTCGTCGAGCAGAAAATTCCGCCCGACAAGAAGGTATGGTCGCAGTCTTTCAAGCCGTCGAAAGGCATTCCGGTGTCGGGCGTGTGGGTTGCGGCCGACTGCCGGGCGATGCTGTTTTCGAACACCGATTTCCTCGACAAGCTCGAAATAAAATGGCAGGTCGCGCCGGCCGGCGCCGACCTCGACACTACCAGGTTTGCGTTGCTCACCGGCCGGCACGTGGCACGGCTCAACGAAAATGGCAGACGCAGCTTCAGCTACGTGCAGGTCATCGATCGCCTGGCCTTCGTGCTTATGCGTGCGGCATCGCCGGTGGCCAACGCCACGCCCGAGTTTTACTATCGTACCGATGCGGGAACCCTGCTCGACTTCGACATCACGCCGAAGGCCGCCCTGGACGGACGAAGCATCGACCTCCGGATCGCCGTTTCCGAAAGCGACCCCGAAACGCATACCGTCCCTGCCGAGTGGGTCGGTTCGCTCCGGATGCCCGTGGCCGGCAGTTATGTTCTTGTGGATATTCCCACGGCCCGAGACCACCCGGCGGGCACGCAGAGCCGCGTGATGCTCCTTTTCGCGCCCGAGTCGTTCGAGTGGAAGGACGGCCGGCGCGTGACGGTCCTGCCGTGGGGCAGGGCGCGCATTACCACCATCGAAAATCGGGCCATCGGCACAACTTGGGTTTCGAAAGAGAAAAAACCGAAATGAGCCCGAAACCCGAAACAGGATTTTGCACAAAACACCCCTGCGTAACTTGACCATGTTGAACCTCTTGCTGTGGCCGGCATCAATCGTGTTGTTCTGGCGGCGCGATCGTATTCGCTGCGGCATCGCACTGCGCAAGGCGCAGCGAATGGCGCCAAAGAACCATAAAGCCGCCGAAGAGCTTTTCGAACGCGCACTCTCGTTCGGCATCACCGACTCGCGCCCATACGTTCAGTATGCGGCGGCTCTACTCGAGTGCGGAGAAGCCGGGCGCGCCGTCGAGCTGCTCCACAGCGCGGTCGAGGTCGATCCGGAGAGCCCTGTCCCGCTCATTTTCCTGGGGCTGGCGCTCTCGGACTTCGGCCGGCGGGATGATGCCCGCAGCGCTCTGCAGCAGGCCCGCGAAAAGGCGCCCGGCAACCTCCTCGCAAAGAGCGCCCTGTCGCTCGTCGAGGCGCGATCCGGAAATGCGGCAGCGGCCGCGAAAGATCTCCTCGACAACGGCATAGCCGACAACCTGAATCTGCGTGCGCGGCTGCTAGTGGCCGTCGAGCGGCACCTTCGCGGAGAGAGGGCCGCCGGCATGCTCAGCGAGTTGCTGCCGCCGCCCGCCAGTGAATCCGAAGACAAGCACGTCGGGGCCCGCTCGAGCGGCCGCCAATGCTTCAAGAATGCGGCGAGAGCCCTGGCCAAGGGCGAGTACCGCTATGCACGGGCATCGCTCGAGGCCGCGATCGAGCGAAAACAGGACACCGACGAAACGCGCCTCTACCTGGGCGGCACATATCTTGGCCTTGGCGAGTATCGCGAGGCAGCCCGCCGATTCGCCGCCATGCCCGAATCGAGCCCGATGCGCGGATCGGCGCTATTCTATGCCGGCGTCTCGAGGTACCTCGCCGGTGAGCCCCGGGCTGCGCTCGAACTCTTCGACCAGGCGGCCGAGGCGGGCAACATTTACGACGTCGAGGAGCTGATCTCCTATTATCGCGGCGTCAGCATGCTCGCCGCAGGGCAGGATGAGACTGCCGTCCGGCGCGAATTCCTGTCGGCGCTGGATATCGACTGGACGCTCCTGCCCCGGCGGCTGGCGGACGTCGCGAACGATCAGGACCCAAAGTGAAGGCTGGGACGCCCGACGACTGACAAATGTATAGCAACCTCTCCCAATTCATCGCAAAGCTGGACTCGCTCGGCGAGCTGAAGAGGATCGCCGCCGAGGTGTCGCCCCAGCTCGAGATAACCGAGATCGCCGACCGCGCCGTCAAGGCAGGCGGGCCGGCGCTCCTGTTCGAAAACGTAACCGGCAGCTCGATGCCCGTGCTCATCAATGCGTTCGGCTCCGAGCGGCGGATGGCGCTGGCGCTGGGCGTTGATGATGTAAGCGTGATCGCCGAGCGCATCGCCGCCTTCGTGCGGCCCCAGGTGCCCGAGAGCCTTGTCGCCAAGCTCAAGATGTTGGCGCTCCTGGCCGAGCTGAGAAACTTCTCGGTGAAGAAGGTGCGCGCGGCCCCCTGCCAGGAGGTGGTGCACGATGCCGCACCGTCGCTCGCCGCGCTGCCAGTGCTCAAGTGCTGGCCGGGCGATGCCGGCAGGTTCATCACGCTGCCGTTGGTATTCACGCGGCCTATGACCGGCGGGCCGCAGAATTGCGGCATGTACAGGATGCAGGTGTTCGACGAGCGCACCACGGGCATGCACTGGCACGCCCATCACGACGGCGCCCGGCACTTTGCCGGCTACCGGAATGCCGGTAAGAAAATGGAGGTGGCCGTGTCGCTCGGCGGGCCCCCTGCGGCCACGTATGCCGCCACCGCCCCGATGCCGCCCGACGTCGACGAAATGCTCTTTGCCGGATTTCTCCGAAAGAAACCGGTGCCGATGGTGCAGTGCAAAACGGTAGACTTGATGGTCCCGGCCGAGTCGGAAATTGTGCTCGAAGGAACGGTAGCACCCGACGAGGAACGGCTCGAGGGGCCGTTCGGCGACCACACCGGCTACTACTCGGTGGCGGGCGGCTACCCGGTTTTCCGAATCAACTGCATCACGCATCGCAGCCGACCGATCTACCCGGCGACGATCGTAGGCAAGCCGCCGATGGAAGACTGCTTTATGGGCAAGGCTACCGAGCGGATATTCCTGCCGCTGATCAAGGCCGTAGTGCCGGAGATCGAAGACATCGACCTGCCGCTGTTCGGCGTGTTTCACAACTTCGCGTTCGTGTCGATCAGCAAGGCATATCCGTTTCAGGCGCAGAAAGCGATGCACGCCCTGTGGGGGCTGGGGCAGATGATGTTTACGAAGATCATCGTTGTCGTCGACAGCGGCGTGAACGTTCACGACGTTGAAGAAGTGATGTGGCGCGTGGGCAACAACATCGATCCCCGGCGCGACGTGACGTTTGTTCGCGGGCCGGCCGACATCCTCGACCACGCAGCGGCGACCGAGCATTTCGGCACGAAGATGGGCATCGACGCCACGAGAAAATGGCCCGAGGAAGGGTTCGACCGACCCTGGCCGGATGACATAGTAATGACCGACGAAGTAAAGCGTAAAGTAGATGGGCTTTGGAAGGACCTGGGCATCGGCCCGGCCCTCGGGGATTGATTTTTGAATGGAATCGCGGGGTTCAGGGCGGCATTCATAAATAGGTGACTGCCCCTAGTTTTTATAGTTTTTTTGTTCTTGCTTCACCAAAGGAAGAAGGATTTGCGGCGCCGATCCGGCCGCAATTGCAGGATGTAGATCAGGTGAAACTGACAATAGATTCGATTCTCAGCAGGGAAGAGACGCGTTGGTCGGGAGTGCGTGAACTGACCCTGTTGGCGATTCCCATCGTTATCACGGTCGGTTCGAACACGCTGATGACCGGCGTCGATGCGTGGATGGTGACGAAGTTCGGCGGCAAGGAATACATTGCCGGCATCATGCCCGCAGGCTTGATGAATCATGTTCTGGTTTCGTTTTTCATCGGGGTTGTGAGCTGCGTGAGTACGTTCGTGGGGCAAAGCTACGGCCGGCACGAGTTGCGCGACTGTTCGCGTTACGCCTGGCAAGGAATATACCTCTCGCTTCTCATTGCGTTGGGTGTGATGATGTTTTGGCCGGCCACGCCCGCGATATTCAAGTTCATGGGCCATTCCGAGGAAGTGCAGCGGCTCGAGACGCTCTACTTCAGGCTGCGGTTGTGGGGTGTGGGCGGCTCGGTGATGTCGGTGGCCCTGGGCGCGTTCTTTTATGCCACGAGCAAGCCGCTGATTCCCCTGGTCGCAACAATTCTTGCCAACGTGTTCAATCTTGTGGCCGATTACGCGCTGATATTCGGCAAGCTCGGGATGCCGGAGATGGGCCTAGTGGGGGCGGCCATCGCCACCAATATTG
>JABMSA010000364.1 GCA_013202185.1 Planctomycetota bacterium | reverse complement strand
GAAGCGCTGCCAATTCAGCCCGGCCTTTATCGAGGCAGCGCTTCATGGCAGGCAGGCATCGCCTTGTCCGCATCAGTCCCCCGCCTCAAGCCTCACCGTCACCACCTGTCATACCAAGGACTTCCCCCCGCCCCTCGTACGCCAGGGGTTCCACAGTCGCGTATAACCCGGTACCTCCCCCACACCCGTGAGCGGGCGCAATGCAACGGGAAACACCGTCGCGCCGCCCGATCGGCTCACCCATTCCACGCCGACCACACCGGCTTCAATTCTTCCGGCAGGCTGCAGCCGTGGCAGGCGACGGCGGCGGCCGTGATCGCCTTCGATTCGCCCTCGAGCAGAATGAACCGGTTGTCAGAAACGTGCCAGTCGAACGTCTCTCCTTCCAACTCGGAATCGCTCGCGATGTCAAAGTAGAGCACGGGCACCCGGCCCGAATTGCTCACGGTTATCTCCCACTCCCTGCGCCTGGCCGACGCAAATGTTTCTTCGATGCTCACCGCCGCGTTGCAGAGGGGAACCTCGAGCGCCGGCTCAAAGACGTGGGGCGTGAACCTGCGCGGCCGGATGCCGCCCGTTGCGGTGTATTCGATGATGTTTTCGTATAGCCGGTGCGCGTAATGCCACTCGCGAAACTTCATCCCGGGATAGTTGTGGCCGCCGTAGGGGCCGGTGAAGCTGCTCACGCGCCCCTTGCCAAGCTTGTGCGTGGCTAGTACCGGCTCGCCGTCGTCGGTGCCGATCACGCTCTTCTCGTCCTTTACGACGACGCGCACGCGGCAATCGAGCGCCGGCGCCGATGCCATGCTGATGTGATTCCAGATCGGATGCTCGCGATGCTTCTTGAGGCCGGCGTCGCCGCCGTCGAAGTCTTCGCTGTTCTGATAATAATTCTCCGCGAACCGCACCGGCAGCAATTCTTCCAACGCCGAGCCGCGCAGATCGTCGACGTCGTAACGCCCGCTGGTGTAGGCGGATGTGTTGTAAGCAAAGTAGACGAATCCCAGCCCCCTTTCCACGGCCGCCCGCAGCGCGGAGAAGAACCCCTCGCCCAGCGACGTGAGCGGGTTGAACACCGGGCCCAGCACAACGGCGTCGTAGCGCGCGATGTCAGGTGCCCGCACGTCGAGCGGCTGCGCGGGGCTCGCGACGCGGTCATCGATTTCGAACCCCGCCGCCCTGAAGAATTGATGCGACACGGCGTTCTCGTAGCATCCGCCGGAAATGAACAGCACGCTGACCGGCTCGCGATCGGCCTTGGGCAGCACGAAGAAGCAATAGTCGTTGTCGATGCGGGTGCCGTCGGCCGGCACACCCTCGAGCTTGAGGAAGAAGGCTCCTTCGTCGGGCGCATCGAACTCGATCTCGCCCAGGCGCACGGAGGCGGAGTCTGTGCCGCCGCTGACGTTGGCCGTTCCCAGCACGCGGCCTTCGCTGTCGCACGCTACGGCCCGGGCGTCGATCGTATCGTGTGCGTTCCCTTCTACGGAGAAGAAGATTTCGGCGCGGAATCGCCCGCCCGGCGCCCACACATAGCTGCCGAACCTCGCCGAGATGAGGCGCGGGGCGCACGCGCGCTTGAACGTCCAGAACGAATGCTTCGGAACGAGGAAGCTGTCGATGATGCCCCAGTCGAAATCGAGCCAGGGCTCGTTGTACTCCCACGTAGTGAAGCCGCTCTTCTCGGGCTTGCACCGGCGGAATTCTTCGGCGATGCACTGGTAGCCCATCGCCTGCACCAGTTGCGTGCGCTCGATGGCGGCGGCGGCGGACGTCCGGTCGACCGGACTGAAAAGCTCGGCGGATTCGGCGATGATTTCCATTCGGCGGCGCATCGGCTGGCGGTGATCCCAGGCGGCGCCGAAGACGTCGTCGATTTCCTCTTTCGTGAGGGCTTTGCGCATGCTCTTCATGGATGGGCAGGCAGGCACGCCGCACTCGGAGCAGAAGATCGTGCGGAAATTGCCGTAGCGCGCGGCGTGGTCGAGATTGAACCGCCACGGCCCGTGCACCTCGGGGTTGACCGGGCATGAAAAGTGGAAGAACTGGTTGGTTGTCTCCTGCTGCATCACGCGCCGCATCAGTGCGAAGATCGGATCGCCGGGCCGGTTGCCGGTTTGGAGCAGCTCGTTGCCGCCGTTTATCACCACGACCGACGGATGCGGATTGACCTGCCGCACGATCGAGCGGTATTCCTTCTCTCGGCGGCGGAGGTGGGCGAGGGTTTTATCTTTGAAAAGTTGGAAGTTGAGGAAATCCTGGCTGATCATCAGTCCCTGCACGTCGGCCTCTTCGAAGAATTCCTCGCTGGCGAGGTAGCCGCCTCCCCACACTCGGAGCGTGTTGTTGTTCGATTCGCGCGCCCGGCGGATCAGCCTGCGGAAGTAGGCGCCGTTCCAGTCGGACCAAAACAGCGTGGGCGGTACTATCGAGCCGCCCATGACGAACAGCTCGCGACCGTTGACGAAGTGCGTAAAGCAATAATCTCCTTCGCGCGGCTTGTCGGGCCAGGTTTCGTTTGCCTCGCGGATGGCGTCGTAGCCCTTGCAGTATGCGGTTCCGTAGCGCACGTTGTTCTCGTAGGGGTGCCAGTCCATCACCGACGCGGCCGGGCTCGATTTGAACGCCTCGTTGTGGCGGCGCTCGATCTTGCGGAATCCGGTCGTAACCGAAACGGGCTGCCCGCCGGCGACCACGCGCAGGTCGTAGCAGTGCGGAAAGCCCTGCTGAAACGGAAGCCACGCTTTTACGGGGAGGTCGGTGAAAGCCACGGCGGCGCGCCGGGCGCCGGCCGGGCACGTTGCGCTGAATGAAAACGATTCGCCCTCGAAATTCATCGGTGTGAGGTCGACCTGGTAGTCGGCCTTGCCCCAGGCGGCGACGTCGAAGATGAACTCGCCGCTGACCGTGGAGTAGTCGTCGGAGAAGCGGTAATCGGTTCTGATCGCCCGCACGAGCATGTCTCTGGCGATGACGATTTCGGGTGGCTCGGCGATGCCGCACGACATCAGAAACGGGCTGTGATCGCCTCCCCAGAACATTCGCGCCTTGAGGGTGTTTTGGCGGTGGTCGACGAGCTTGCCGAGGCCGATGGGGCTCAGCTCGTCATGTTTTTCGAACGCCTCGCGATTCACGTCTTCCGGCGGGCACGCCCAGAGGCGCACGGCAAGCTCCTGCCGGCCATCGGAGAGTGCGCCGGTGATGTCGAAGTAATCTTCCTGGTTGAAGCTGTCGCTGCCGCCCACGTGGACGCCGTTGACGAAGTACTCCGCGAGGTAGTCGACCCGCCGACATCGAAGGAACACGCGCTCGCCGCCGAGCAGCTCGGGCAGATCGAATTGCGTGCGGAACCACCATTCCCTCGTGACGACCCAGTCGGATTGCCGCGAGTTGGAGCCTTTGCGCGGGTCGTCGCAGTTGCCGTTGGCGAACATCAGGTGGCGGACGTCCATCGGCAGGCAGAGATCGTAGCGTTGGGCGTCGGCGGGTTGGCGATGTTCGAGCGTGTCCGAAAAGTCAGTGTGCCACGCCTGCCAGTTTTCGGTCAGTTTGATCGAGTCGTCGAATCTCATTATGGTTTCTTTCGTTTGCGGTTGTTGACGGGCCGGGGGGCGGGTGTTGGGACCAACCGGTACTCGCCACCGAACTTTGCTTCCTGCCGGACGAGCCGGCAGGGGGCAGGCATCAATCTGTAACTCCTTCCACAGGCGCGACTTCCGGAGGAGCAAGGTGTCAGGCACCTTGCTTGACCACAAGTACTTATGTACCAAGCCCCAGCGTTGAAACGCTGGGCTACCTTCAGCCGTGCCTACGGCACTG
>JABMSA010000363.1 GCA_013202185.1 Planctomycetota bacterium | reverse complement strand
GAGGACGATTCGGATGCGGAAAGAAACGGATCGACGACGAGGACGATTCGGACGTCGAGACGATAGCCTGAACCAGGATTCGCAAGCACACCTGCCCTCATTCGCATCGGTTGTTAAGGCTTGAAAAACCGCCTCGCACCGGCTATACTGTAGTGTGGTGCCCGCAAGAAGAAAGGAAACGAAGAATGCGCGGTCGGACCCTCGTATTGTGCGTGCTCGTAGCGGCCGGGGCCGCCGGCTCGGCCCGGGGGCTGATTGTACTGCCCGACGGTACCGGTCCCCGCGTGACGCTGGTCGAAGTGGAAGAGCTGGTGATCTACCATAAGCAGCGACAGGAACTGATCGTCCGGGCGACGCTCGATCTGCCCGCGAACGCGGCCGGCGTCGACCGGCTGGCGTTCATCATTCCGATTCCTTCGGTGCCTGAGTACGCGGGGTTTGAGGATTCTTCGGCGCTGAGCGATCTTGGCACTCATCATCGGCGCGCGGCGGGCGGGCTGCGGCGCACGCCGGAGATAGACGCCGATTACGAGCCAACACAGGCCGTGATCAGCCCGGAAAAGAACAGGCCGGTTTCGGAGGCGCTCAATGCGTGGCTCGCTCTCAACGGCCTGGGAACAATCGACGCCGGCAAGCTGAAGTATTACGATGAGCGTGGCTGGTCGTTTGTAGTGCAGAGGGTATCGATTGGGCCTCGCGGCGGGCGCTGCGCGCTGAGGCCGGTTCGGATATCCTTCGCGAACAGGTGCATCACGTTTCCGCTTCGCATGATGGCCGGCGAGCAGCCGTTCTCGTGCCGCTTGTTTCTCATGACAAAAAACAACCTCGACGTCACCCCGCTTGAAGACTATGGATTCACCGTTGTCGGCGGCCCCAGCCGCCCGAAACTCAAGCAGCTCCCGGAATCGGTTGGCTCGCTCGTGAGCAGGGTAGCCGGCGGCTATGGCGTTTTCAAGGAGTTCAAGCGCGGCCGCATTTACCTCTTTGCGGCTGCGGCTGATATTTACAAGCCAAACTGGCCCGCCGAGGTGGAGCTTCCCAGCCCGCAGATGTCCGTTGTCGGAATGATCCAGAACATCCTTGCCGCGGCCGCCGCTGCCACTGCCGTGATCATGGTAAGCCGCGCAAGCAAGAAGCCCTACAACAAGTAATGCCGAGCCCCGACTACTCCCAACCCGATACAGTGATCCAGATACGCCCGAGAGGCCGAATCGACGCCGTCGTGACCGTGCCGGGCTCGAAGAGCTACACGAACCGAGCGCTCGTTGCGGCGGCCCTGGCCGATGGGCGATCGACGTTGCGAAACGCACTACGCAGCGACGACACGCGCTACATGAGCCGGGCGCTCGATCGGCTCGGCATAGAGGTCAGCGAACGTGATGACGGCACCCTCCTCGTCGAAGGCTGCGGCGGCGCGATACCAATCGATTCGGCGGAGCTTTTCGTCGGCAACGCGGGCACGGCGATGCGCTTCCTCACGGCAGCCCTCACCCTCGGCGGCGGCAGCTACCTGCTCGACGGCGACGAGCACATGCAACGGCGGCCCATCGAGGATCTGCTGCACGGCCTGCGGCAGCTCGGCGCCGACGTGCACAGCGTGAACGACACCGGCTGCCCGCCGGTGAAGATCAACGCGCGCGGGCTCCGAGGCGGCACGGTGCGCATGCCGGGCAACAAGAGCAGCCAGTACTTCTCGGCCATACTGATGGCGGCCCCGTATGCCGCCGGCGACGTCGAAATCATCGCCGAGGGAGCGCTTGTCTCAAAGCCCTACGTCGAAATGACGATCGGCCTCATGCGCGATTTCGGCGTCGAAGCCCAGAGCTGCAACGATGTCATGCGCGTTCGCGCCGGGCGGCATTATCAGCCGCGCGACTACACCATCGAGTGCGACGCGAGCGCGGCGTCGTATTTCTTCGCGGCGGCGGCCGTCACCGGCGGACGGGTGCGCGTGGTTGGCTTGTCTGGCGCGTCGCTGCAGGGCGACGTTCGTTTTGTGCACGCCCTTGCGCAGATGGGATGCCGGGTCTCAGAGGGCAAAACGGACAGCGGCCTGCCGTACATCGAAGTGCATGGCGGCCCGCTCAGTGGCATTGAGATCGACATGGGCCACATCTCCGACGTGTCGTTGACGCTTGCGGCGGCGGCTGTTTTCGCGGAGGGCCCCACAAGGATATTTAACGTCGCGAACATGCGCATAAAAGAGACTGACCGCATCTCGGCGCTGGCAACGGAGCTGAGGCGAATAGGGCAGAAGGTAGAGGAGCTGCCCGACGGCTTCGTGATTCATCCCAGGCAGGTGAAGCCTGCCTCCATCGACACCTACGACGATCACCGGATGGCGATGAGCTTTGCGATTGTGGGGCTGGGCGCCCCGGGCATCGCGATCCGGAATCCATCGTGCGTCTCGAAGACCTTCCCCGATTTCTTCAGAAAACTGGACGAGCTGTAGGTTTTCCACGTTGCGGCACTATGGCTGCGCGTCCGTACGCTATGGAACTGATTCCATACTTACATCTCCATAACACCTTCTCTTTTGGCTCTGAAACTCGCAATGTGAAGAGAATCCCCGGCGGCACGGGCCACTATGTTTTGGGCTGTGGCCCAAGCGAAGGTCTGCATCTTGTGACGGGGGGGGTGGACTGCAAAGTGCCCCACTGATCAGGCGTGAAATGGCACGAGTTTTGCAGAAGCTTTAATGGTGGGGTCGCAACCGTCGGAGGGCGGAAAAACTGATTTAGCGGGGACAGAGCCCTTCCTCGGAGTATGCGGGCCCAAAGCAACACTCCCGAAGAGGGGCTCTGACATTTCAAGGTGCCCGCACGCCGGCACACTCCAATGCCTTTCCGCCCATGTTATGTCACGGCGGCAATCTCGCCGGTCGACCATTACCTGTGCGGTGCAGGTGCGTCTGACACGTGGCCCAGGCGCAGTCAACGTGCTCGAGAAGGCGCGCGATAAATGCCGTCCGGCCCGATCCCCTTGCGAGCATGTCATTCGCCGAATATAATTCTTTACGTATCGGCGCAGATGCCGACAAGGTACAATATGGCAAGAAAATCCCTGTGAACTCAGGGTTGCAGCGAGTGCGGCGACGAGGGCACCTACGACCTTGTACTACCCCAGGCAATTCGACGAAAACCGTCAGCGCAGGCCGGGCCGCAAGTACCTTTACGGCGTCATCAACTGTGGCTCTCAGCGCTCTCTCGAACTCGTCGGTGTCAACGATGCCGCCGTCTACTGCCGGCCGTGGAGGTCCGTGGGCGCGGCTATCAGCGATATAGACGACGAAGAGTGCCTGCAAGACATCGCTTCCGTCGGGCGCCACGAGAGCGTGATCGAGAGCCTTATGCAGCAGTTTTCGCTTCTGCCGGCGCGATTCGGAACGGTTCTGCACGGCCCCGATCAACTCGATGACCTCCTTCGCGAGAACTGGCCGAGCTTCTGCACAGACCTGTGTCGACTCGAGAACAAGGCCCAGCTTGATCTTAAAGTTCTCTGGCCGGCGAGTGAGCTTCGGACGCTGATAGAGCAGAACCGCCGCCTCCCCGGCGGCCCCTCCAAGAACCAGGAGGCCGGCACTCCCAGCATGCGTTACGCCCTCTACAAACAGCGTGAAAGGACAATCCTCAACGCTCTCAAGCAGAAGGCATTGGAGCACGCCGACGCGGTGCAGGAATCTCTGCTGAGGATCTGCAGCGAAAGCCGCTGCGAAGTGCTGCCTTCCGAAGAGTTGATGCTCAGTGGTTCATACCTGGTTGAACGCAGCAGATGCGACGAGATCCACGAGGTGGTAGACGCCCTGCAGGCTGAGGCTCCGACGTTCAGCTTTCTGCTGAGCGGCCCGTGGCCGCCCTACAGCTTCATGAACCTCGAGGAAAGAATACTCAAGAGCGAGATGGTGTGAGAGCCGCCTCCGAGCCGCCTCGAACACCGCCCCGAGCAACAGCCAAACCCCACCAGCGCAAACCCGCGTATAAAATCTTCCCTTAACTGTGCCTGGCACAATTAGGGTCCGCAAGTGCTGTTATACCAAGTATTTACGCACGCTCTTCGTATTTGCTCCCTTCATATGCGCGTATAAGACGCCACCCTCCCCGGTCGCGAGTCGGGCGCAATGTAACGCGGAATCCGGCAAGCGCTCTTTGCCGAACACCGGATGGCGTCTTGCTGCGTCGCTCGCGAAAGACAAATGGCAAGAGTGGCGAATGGCATTAAGATTAGGGCGGAAGAGGGCAGGCAATTCGCTCAAGGTCTCGCTCAGCACTGCCGCTACACGGATCGGAGCCCTTATCTTAATGCCATTGGCGAGAGAGGGCGCTACCCTTCCGAAATGGCAAGAACGAAGTATGAGTTGTGCGGAAGCCACGGCTCGTTGGTGTGGTTGTCGCTGCCGATGGCGTCGAAGCGGGGTATGTCTTCCTTGGGAGACTTGCGCACTATGCCGTTGCAGATTGCCCCCGGCACCGCGCCGCGCCGGCGCTTGGTCACAGAATCGTAGCGATGATGGTATACCGGCGGGTTGAACGATCCGCGCCCCTCGAACATGCATACGGCGTAGGGGTTGCGCCCGAGCACCCAGTCGATCTGGTCGATCGCGATGCCCTCGGCCCTGACGGCAAGCTCGCCGCCGATGGCCTTGGCCGCGAGGAGCATTCCCCACGCAACTGACAGGTATTGGCTGTTTTGGCCGACGTACCAGCTATCTTCGTTTTCGTAGGGGAAGAATATGTCTTTCTCGGCCCACTGCATGATGCCGAAGATGTTCTTGCACATTTTGCCGACGGCCTCGAGGTTCGCCTCGAGGGCCTCCCTGACAGCGTTGGAGATTTCCTCCATTGGGTGGGCCAGTGCGAAGGTGGCGAGTGCGGCGGCGGGGAGGCCCTGGTCGCAGATCGATGCGCCGAATCCGCCTCTCTTGTTCTGTTTTCCCAGCAGTAGTTGGGCTTGTTCTCTGGCGGCCTCGAGGTACTCGGCTTTGTCTGTTGCCCGGTAGAGTTCGCAGGCTGCAAGAAGCCTCTCGGCGAGAAAGATTGTGCTGGGCGATTCTTCGTCGAGCGTTGCCTTCCACGCTGCAACTGCTCCGTCGATGTACCTGGGTTTGTTGGTTATCGCGAAGAGCTTTGCGAGGCCGGCTGCGGCCATTGGGAGACGTCGCTGGTCGCGAACGGGCCGCCCGCTGCGCTGCTCGGGGTCGTTGGGGGTTTCGTCTTCGGGCGGACCCCAGTATTCGTATCCGGAGAAAACATCGCCCCAGAAGATTCCTGTTTCGTGATTGAGCATCTTCAGCAGCCAGCGCGCGCCCCATCGCGATTCGTCGATGAGGCGCTTGCTTTCTCTCTCATCGATCTTGCCGATAGACTTCTGGTAGCTGTGTGCGAGTGCGTAAACGGCCAGCGGAGTGTAGCCGTTGTACTTGTTGTAGTCGCCGCCGTCGTGCCATCCGCCGGCGACATCGAGGTAGGTGCCGTCGGGAAGTGTGCCGTCGTCGAGGTGGCATTTCTTGTGGTAGCCGGGCACCGAGAACCCGCACCGCTGGTAGTAGAAAAACTTTGCCGCCGGAATGAGCGTCTGCTGCCTGAGCATGTCTCGGTGTATGCCGAACTTGTAAGATCGGATCGCGCGTGTCCTGCCCGAACGCGTGGCCAGAGCAAGCTCGACAAAGAACCGTCCGCTCTGCTCGAAGCTGGAAAAGTCGCCTCGCCAGTAAACGCTGTTCCATCCCGGGGGGCCTTCGGCCATGAAGAGGCGCCCGCTGTGGGCAACACGGCCGCCCGAGCTGCGAATGCGGAAACCCGTGGGCCACAGGCCGCTGCCTTGCGGCAATTGGACTACGAAGCGCTTGATGCCGCTGGTGTTGAAACCAACCTGGTTGACGAGTACGGAGTTTCCCTCAGTTGGGGCTCGCCTTGGACTGTCTTCCGCGTCTTCTTGAAACCGATTGCCGTTGCACATGGCTCTGCCTACGCTCCTTCATAATCGCCCGGATAACTCGAGTGAAGTTTCCTGAGATGACTCGCGGCGCTCTTTGGTGGTGCCGAGGGCCGGAGTATTACCCTTCATGAAACAACACGCCTGACGAACATGATATTTAATCATCATCTTAACTGATGCCTGAGAGGATTTCGGCTTGTGTCCCTTCTGTCTGCCATTTTTTCGTGGCCTACGCTCGGTTGCGTGCCATAAGGAGGCGGTCCTGATCGCACTCCTCACCTTGATTGGCCCAAAATCATCAAGGCGGCGCGCCACAATCGTCCGCATCGCAACGCTTCACATCGGAGCCCCCTGATGTGTTCCTTCCGATCTGCGACGATTAAGACGGTATTCTACTACATTCTTTCACATAAAACAAGTAAAACCGACGCCTGCGGCGCCCGGCATCATCGTTCTGAAGATTACAGCAAGAAAGATGGAAGAAGAACTCGTTCGAGGTTGATTTCGCGGGGCTCTGCCGATGATTGTGCCTGGGATGACGCTTGCACTGACATTGGCGCTGATCGGGGGGCATTAACTTGAGGGCAAAAGAGGGCAGGCGATTCGCTCAAAGTCTCGCTCAGCACTGCCCCTACGCGGACGGACGCCCTTAAGTTGATGCCATTGTAAGGACTGGTCCGCGGCTCGGTTTGAACTCAGTGTTTTGCCATGGCGGCTTCGCGTGCGGCGCGCTCTTCCTTGACGCGCTGATCTTTTATTTTCATCAGGCGGATCGTGGTGGAGCGTTCCTGTTCGTCGAGCTTGTTGCTGATGTACTTGATGGTGACGCGCAGCTCCGGGATCATTACGTGTTCGAGTGCGTTTACGCGTCGCCTTGTCCTTTCGATTTCGTCGACCATCCGGCGCATTGTTTCTTCGAGCTGGGCGAGTTGGAGTATTCGGGGGAAGTATTCCTTGAGTGTGGCGGTGGCGTCGTCTAGCTCGCTGGGTGCGTCGAGGAGGCTGTATGTGGTTTCGCCGGCTTCAAAGTGGACGGCAAACTTGGGCACTACAACTCCCATGAACCTCGCTTGTGTAACGTCGAGGCTCAGCGAGCTGCTGCTCTGTGTGATGGCGGTTTCGACGGCCTGCCGCGATGAGGTGATGCCGGCGAGAACGAACAGCTTGAGTACCTCGGGTAGGCCTTCGTCCACCTCGCGCCGGGCTTTCTTGTAGTCTTCAACGATCTCCCGGAATTCGTTCATCAGCCCGTCGAGCTTGTCCTTGAGGAGCTTGTGGCCGTGCGTGGCGGTGGCGAGCCGCTTGCGCATGCGGAGGAGTTCCATCCGGGTTGGTACTACGCGTTTCATTTGCGGGTTTTTTCTCCGGGCCGTGGCCGCTTAGAACAGAGGCGCTGCCAACTGCGGTTCTTCCGCCTTGCAGTGCTCGTCGGGCTCGTAGTACTTGTCGAGGTGTTCTTCCTTGATGCGCTTGAGCTCGCTGCGCGGGAGCATTCGCAGCAGTTCCCAGCCCAGGCCGAGGCTCTGCTCGATGGTGCGGTTTTCGTGCTCGCCCTGCGCCACGAATTTCTGCTCGAAGGCGTCGGAGAATTTGACGTATAGCAGGTCTTCTTCGGTGAGGGCCGATTCGCCGAGCACCACCGCAAGCTCCTTGGCGTTTTTGCCGCGGGCGTAGGCGGCGTAGAGCTGGTTCATCACGTCGGCGTGGTCTATGCGGGTTTTGCCTTCGCCGATTCCCTTGTCCTTGAGCCGCGACAGCGACGGCAGCACGTCGACGGGCGGATAGATCCCTTCGCCCTGGAGCGCGCGGTCGAGTATGATCTGGCCTTCGGTGATGTAGCCGGTGAGGTCGGGGATCGGGTGCGTTTTGTCGTCTTCGGGCATTGTGAGCACCGGGATCTGCGTGATGGATCCTTGCTTGCCTTTGATGCGGCCGGCCCGTTCGTAGAGGCTGGCGAGGTCGGTGTAGAGGTATCCGGGGTAGCCTCGCCTTCCGGGCACTTCTTTTCGTGCGGCGGAGATTTCGCGCAGTGCCTCGCAGTAGTTTGTGATGTCGGTGAGGATCACGAGCACGTGCATGCCAAGATCGAAGGCCAGGTATTCGGCCACGGTGAGTGCGATTCGAGGGATGG
>JABMSA010000362.1 GCA_013202185.1 Planctomycetota bacterium | reverse complement strand
GGGGAGCGCAGAGAGCGCCGTGGCGGCATGGAGGCCAAATTCGAGGACGTCAATATCAGGCTTCGGAGCCCTGCGTTCATCAAGCCGCTCATCACAGGCACCGACACGGATTCCCCCGTTGAGGGCCTCGCCGGCGATGTCGATGTCAGCAGTGCTGTTCCGGCGCCGAAAAGAAACACTAGGGTCGACAAGCTGTATCTAAAGATCAAAAAACAGATCGGTGTCCGAAAAGTCGGAGCGGAAATAATTCAGGTGTCCTACGCTCACAAGAACCCTGAAGTCGCTCGCAACTTTGTCTCCAGGCTCATAGATAAACTGCGCGCGGAATGGGTCGGGGAAGTGCAGATGGAGTACGAGTTTCCGTATGACCTCCGAAAAAAGGAAGTTGATGGACACGAAATCCAACTCGGCCTCGCCGAGCAAGAACTGGAGGGTTTCCGGCTGAGGAACGCAACGGAATTGGCAAGTGGCGACGCCAAGACCCTGGGAGGAAGGCTCAATGAGGTAACGGAGCGACTCAACGAGATCAAATGGGGCATAAGAGCGAACGAACAGGACCTTCTTTATCGGAGGGAGGAGCTGCTGAAGACCGCCGAAAAAATATCGATGAGCGAGACGTTTGCGTTGTCCATCAAGGCCAGGAAGCTCAATGAGGCCATCGCCGACCTCGAGATAATGCAGATACGGCTGAGGACGAAATTGAATAACGATGATCGCATCACGACCGTCGAAAAAAGACCGAAGAGCGAGATGTTCGCGGGGTCCATCAAGGCCAGGGAGCTCGATGAGGCCATCGCCCACCTCGAGATAATGCTGATACGGCTGAAGACGAAATTCAAGCCCACTCATCAGAGCATCACGACCATCGAAGCGCAGCTCGAGGACCTCGAGAAAGAACGCGAGGACGCTGAAAACGAAGTAGTTGAGTTTAACTACAAGACCTACGAAGCGCAGCTCGATGCCCTCAAGAAAGAACGCGAGGACTTTAGGAAAGAGCGCCAGGACACTGAAAACGAAGTAGTTGAGTTTACCCGCGAGACCAATCCTGCCTACCTCGAACGCCGCGATACGATAAGGGACCTCGAGCTTGAGAACAGGATGTTCGAGGGCGAGCGACAAAGTAGAATAGACGACGAGAAGAAACTCCGGGAGGACCTCCGGCAGCTTCCGAGCATTCTGAGGAAAGAATCGGAGTTCGTGCGGAGGATCAAAGAGTGGCAGGACCGGCTGGAGGAGGCCAGTTTGGCGGAGGACGGCGCCAAGAGGCGCTACATGCTCGCCAAGGAAGATAGGATAGATACCGTTCGGCTCAGACGACTTGATGTTTCGGCCAGTCCGAACATTAGGAACAAGGGAGTAGCCCTGGGCATGGGGATCGCTGCAACAATCGGCCTGGCGCTGGGCCTGATGATCGCCGCCGAGCAGCTCAAGCCGTCATTTATTGTGGTTGATGACGCGCGCAGGTTCCTCAGCATACCCAGCCTCGGCGTTGTGCCTGTAATATATACACCCAAAGACGCAAGCCGCCGGAGAACTCGGAGGATCATTATTTTTGTCGTTGCCGGCGCGATCATAATTGCCGGTGCGGCAATCGCCTTCTTTTTTTCCGAGGAGGTCTCCGACCTGGCAGAGAACATTCGGATGCACCTGGGTTTTTGATTTTCACACGTTGGCCGCCGGCCCGGCCGGGGCAGTCAGCACCAAGGATGCCGATAGCATAAGATGTACGAAGTTTACTACGGGTTCAAAGAAAAGCCATTCAACCTGACGCCCGATCCTGCGTTCCTTTACCTCAGCCCGGGCCACAAGAAGGTCATGTCGTACCTCACCTACGGGCTGGAAAGTGGCGAGGGGTTCATACAGGTTACGGGCGAGATCGGCTCCGGAAAGACGACACTTGTCCGCAACCTCAGGAACCTCATCAGCAGCGTCCACCCGGACCACAAACTGGCCCACATCCTGAATCCGCGGGGCACCTTCCGGCAGTTGCTCAGGCTCATTCTCGACGAGCTGGGCGTTGTTGCCATCAGCGATGACCAGCCCCGCGAGAGACTGCTGGCGGCTTTCCGTGCGTTTGTCGAGGATCAAGCCGCAAAGGGCCTGCCCGTCGTCATCATATTCGACGAAGCGCAAAACATCGACCCCGTCGCCCTCGAGGAGATTCGGATGCTCTCGAACATCGAGGACGACAAGAAGAAGCTGGTACAGATCATTTTTGTCGGGCAGCCCGAGCTGCGCAGCCTGCTGGCGTCGCCCGAGCTGGAGCAGCTCAGCCAGCGCATCGCGGTCAAGTGCCATCTCAAGCCGCTATCGCTCGAGGAGACGCAAAAGTACATCCGGCACCGCCTCGAGGTAGCAGGGGCCGCCAACGGAACCGTGAAGTTCAGCAGCGATGCGGGCAAGGTCTTGCACGCCTACTCACGCGGCATTCCGAGGAGAATCAATGTGGCCGCAAATGCCGTGCTCCTGGCGGGATTTGTTGACGAGAAAAGGTCGTTCAACGGCAAGTTTGTGCGCGCCGCCATCGCCGACCTCGAGGGCGCGGACGATTTTGACATCGACGTTTCCGAGTTCGATGAGCAGGTCGTAGCGGCGGCACAAGCCCGGGACGAAGGAAGCCGCGTCAGCAAGGCAAAGATAGGCCTGTTGGTGGGAGCTGCGGTGGTAATAACACTGCTGGGCTCGTGGCTTGCCTTTGCAGACGGCATAAATATTGTGAGATCAGCGTTCAAGAGTTTCTTTTCGTAACCCGACGGCCGGGCCCGACTGATTATAGATAGGAGCATTCAGCGTGTCGACGATCGAAGAAGCCCTTAAGAAGATGGAAGCCGCCCAGAAGTCTCAGCCCGGCAGCGCCGAGCCGTCCTTGATCGGCGGCGGCGACATTGCACGCGTTGACGAGCGCATCGTGGCATATCATCAGCCCGATACCGCCCTGACCGAGCGCTTCAAGCAGTTCAACGTTGTGCTTCGCTCACTCACACAGGGTATAAACTCGACTCTGGCATTCACCAGCGCCTCCAAGGGCGAAGGCAAGAGCATCGTGGCCTCGAACTTCGCCGTGGCCCTTGCCCACGATTCCGAGGGTGCAGTATGCATAGTGGATGCCGACCTCCGCAGCCCTTCCCTCCACGACCTCCTGGGCGTCCGAAACACGCGCGGCTTCACGGAGGTGCTCGAGCGCAAGCTGTCTCTCGAAGCCGCAACCCTCCCCACACCCGTCGAAAACCTCTCGCTGATCCCGGCGGGCCGCGTCTCGTCGAATCCGTCGGAGTTGCTCAGCTCCAGCCGCACTGCGCAGATTGTTGCCGAACTGCGCGGCAAGTATGACTATGTGGTCTTCGACACCGCCCCCGTGCTTACCGTGACCGACACCATTCACCTCGTCTCGCAACTCGATGCCGTGGTGATCGTTATCAAGGCGGGCCACACCTCTCGCAACAACGCAAAAAGCGCCGTCGACCTGCTGCTGGGCCGCGCCGAATTCATCGGTTTCATCCTCAACAAATCAGAACAAGACAAGAAAGTCAAAGCACATGCATAGGCCCGAAGGACCCCCGCAAGCGGCCTCTGCAAATGCCGGCCGCCCGTTTGGCGCGGCAAAAGCAGAAAAACACCGTGGCATAGCAGTGATCGGATTCGGATACTGGGGCAAGAATCTGATAAGAAACTTCCACGGCCTGGGCGTGTTGCGCTCCATTTGCGACGCCGATCCCGGGCGCGGTTCGGTTGTCAGAGAGAAGTACCCCGACGTGGCATTTCTTTCGGACCTGGAGGCCGTTCTCGAAGACGACAGCACGAGCGCCGTGGCCATCGCCACACCCGCCGTCACGCACTTCGAAGTGGCACGAAAAGCCATCGAAGCCGGCAAAGACGTTTTCGTCGAGAAGCCCCTGGCCATCAACGTGCACGAGGGCCGGCAGCTCACGGCGCTCGCCGCCGAGCACCGGAAAATCCTGATGGTCGGGCATATCCTGCGTTACCATCCGGCCGTCATTGAGCTTGGCCGACTCATCTCAGACGGCGATCTGGGGCGCATCCAGTACTTATACTCGAACCGCCTCAACATGGGCAAGATAAGAACCGAAGAAAACATCCTGTGGAGCTTCGCGCCGCACGACATATCAGTGATGCTCGCGCTCCTCAACGAATCGCCGTGCACGGTATCGTGCCAGGGGGGCAGCTACCTCAGTGAAAGCGTCGCCGATGTAACCGTCAGCCAATTCCTCTTCTCCAGCGGCGTGCGGGCCCACATTTTCGTTAGCTGGCTGCACCCCTCAAAAGAGCAGCGCCTGGTCGTTGTAGGCTCCGAAAAAATGGCCGTCTTCGATGATACCGCCGCCGACAAACTCGTGATCTATCCTCACAAGGTCGAATGGAAAAACAGGATACCAACCGCCGTCAAGGCCGAGGGTGAAGCCGTGCAGCTCGACGCCGTCGAGCCGTTGCGCGCCGAGTGCATGCATTTCCTCGAGTGCGTGGCATCGCGCAAGCAGCCGCGCACAGACGGGCACGAGGGCCTGCGGGTACTCGAGGTCCTCGACGCCTGCCAGCAGTCGCTGCAAGACAACGGCGCCGCAAAGCAGCCCGGCATCGCACAGCCCGCCGAACAGCCGCCCTATTTCGCCCACCCCACCTCCGTGGTGGACGACGGCAGCGAGATCGGCCAAGGCACAAAGATATGGCATTTTTCCCACGTCCTGCCCGGCTCGAAAATTGGCGAGAACTGCAAAATCGGCCAGAACGTGGTCATTGGCCCCGACGTGACCTTGGGAAAAGGCTGCAAGATACAGAACAACGTTTCGGTTTACCCCGGGGTGACCCTGGAGGACCACGTCTTCTGCGGCCCTTCCATGGTTTTCACAAACGTGATGAACCCCCGAAGCGAGATCGTCCGCATGCACGAGGTGCGGCCTACGCTCGTGCGCAGGGGCGCCACCATCGGGGCGAACGCCACAATCGTTTGTGGCATCACCATAGGAGAGTACGCCTTTATCGGTGCGGGAGCCGTGGTGACCAAAAACGTGCCGCCTTACGCCATTGTGTATGGCAATCCGGCCGCGCAAAGGGGCTGGATGTGCGCCTGCGCGGCCGAGAAACTCGACTTCGACGGATCAAACGCCGCCGCGTGCGGCACCTGCGAACGAAAATATGTTCTGAGCGACGGCAGTATAAGCCCCGAAAGCAAGGAAGCCAGCCAATGAACGTCCCCATGCTCGATCTGAAGGCACAGTATCAAAGCATCAAGGCCGAGATAGACGCCGCCGTTGCCGATGTGCTCGAATCACAGTACTTCATCCTTGGCCCCAAGGTAAAGGAATGCGAGGCCGCCATCGCCGAGTACAGCTCCTGCACATATGCCGTGGGGGTGGCTTCCGGCACTGATGCGCTGCTGATCTCGCTGATGACAGAAGGCATCGGCGCGGGCGATGAAGTGATCACAACGACATACACCTTCTTTGCCACCGCCGGCTCGATCGCACGCACCGGCGCCACGCCCGTTTTCGTCGATATCGACCCGGTCACATACAACATCAACCCGGAGCTGATCGAAAGCAAGATCACGTCCAAGACAAGAGCCATCATACCGGTGCACCTCTACGGCCAAACGGCCGACATGGATCCGATCATGGCGATCGCCCAAAAGCACGGCCTCATCGTGATCGAAGACGCGGCCCAGGCCATAGGCGCCCAATACAAGGGCCGGCGGGCAGGCTCCATCGGCCACTACGGCTGCTTCTCGTTCTTCCCGTCGAAGAATCTGGGCGGCGCCGGCGACGGCGGAATGGTAGTGACCAACAACGCCGACCGTGCCGAAAAGCTCGCCGTCATGCGCGCCCACGGCTCAAAGCCCAAATACCACCACAAGGTGATCGGAGGCAATTTCCGCCTCGACGCAATACAGGCGGCAGTAGTGCTCGTAAAGCTTGCGCACCTGGACGACTGGACCGCCGGCCGACAGGCCAACGCTGCGCGTTACGACAAGCTTTTTGGCGAGGCAGGCTTGGCCGGCGACCCCATCGTGCTGCCAAAGGTGCTCACCGATCGACACATATTCAATCAGTATATCATACGCGTGCCGCGGCGCGACGAACTGATCGCCCACCTGAAAGAAAAGAGCGTGGGCTGCGCCGTTTACTACCCGGTGCCGCTGCACCTGCAGGAGTGTTTTGCCAATCTGGGCTACGAGCAAGGCGACCTTCCCCACAGCGAAAAAGCCGCAGCGGAAACGCTGGCCCTTCCCATCTACCCCGAGCTGACCGACGAGCAGGCGAAGTACACCGTGGACTGTGTTGCGGAGCACCTGGAAAAAGCGGCGGCGTCTAGCTGAGGGGCAGGCGACGGCCATGGGCGGGGCGGATCAGCAGCAGGGTTAAACGTGTTGTAAGGTTTTCGATCATCTATGAGTTCATTGGCCAGCGGAACCGCCAAACTCATGACCGGCCGGATCGCAGCGATGGCGATAGGGTTTGGCACAGCCCCGATCGTCGCCCGCTTGTTCTCTCCGGAAGATTATGGTGTTGTCGGCCTGATATCATCTATTGTTCAATGGCTGAGTGCTTTCTCATGCTTTGGCTACATGGCGGCAATCCCGCTATCGGCAAGCCGTGCCGAAACGCGCGCACTCCTTCGTTTGTGTCTTCTTATTACTGGTGCGCTGATGCTGCCGGTTGTCCTTGTGCCTGTTCTGGGCGGCGATCTGCTGATCGAAATATTGGACGAGCCTCGGCTAAAACAGTTTTTCTGGTTTATTCCAGTCATGTTCTTGTTGGCAGTCCTTCGGCAGTTGGGCTCCTACACACTCTCCAGGGAACGCAAGTTCGGGTGGTCCGCGTTGTCTGAATTGGGCAACGTCTGCGCTGCACGGCCAATCCAGATTGTCTTGGGGGGCCTCCTCGGGGGCAGCGCACTTTTCCTCCTCCTGAGCACCGTTGTTGGGGGCATTGTCGCAGTAGCCATCGCCGCAGCCATCGTTGTTCCGATGCTGGTGAGGAAAGGTGACAAAGAAAGCCAACCACAACTGAGACTTAGGGAGGTAGCCAAGCATCACAAGCAGTTTCCAAGCGTGCAAATGTGGACGAACGTGCTGAACACCACGCGCGGGTCGGTGTCGGTGTTGCTGATGGGCACATTGTTCGCCACAGAGGTCATTGGTCATTATAGCCTGGGGTGCAAGCTGGTGTCCCTGCCGCTGACCATCCTGGGGGTAAGCCTGGGACAGGTTTTCTATCCGGAAGCGGCAGACGAGTGGCGTCGAAATGGTTCCATAGCCACCACACTTCACAACACTGTTCGCATTCTTTCGATAACATGCATATTCCCCCTTGTGGCGATGGGGGTTATGGGTCCTTTGATGTTTGAGTTATTCCTTGGCGCCAACTGGCGCGAAGCGGGTGTGTATGCCCAAATAATGACGCCTTGGCTGCTCGTGATGCTCGTTGCATCGCCTACTTCTACGGTGTTTCTGATACGGCGGCGGGCTCATATCACGTTTATTTATGTTGCGGTTCTGCTGGTCGCACAGCTTGGAGCAGTGGCCGTGGGCGGGTTGTTGGGCGGTCCCCGGCTGGCCCTGATGGGCTTTTCCGGAACGGGCACCATTATCTTGCTCCACAAACTGGGCCTCACACTCAAGCTCGGAAAAGTAAGGCGGCGCACAGCGGCAGTTCTCATGCTTAAAGAGATGTTTCGGGCGCTTTTCTTCCTGGCGCCTGCCGCCTTGGCCTACTGGGTTGCTAATCAACAGTTTGTGGCCATTGGGTTGGCGTGTGCTGCCACAGCGGTCCACTCCCTGCTTTTATACAAACGTGAACCCGCTGTAAGAAGGAAGCTGGAGGTTATTCTCGCCCGCTTTTCGCAAGCGCGCTAAAACAGGTCGCGCAGTGTAGTCAGTGGGAGCCGAGCACCAGATGCCCCAGTCATCGACAATCAGCAGCGTGGTCCGCAAGGGGTTATGCACAGGCTGCGGCACGTGCGCAGCCGCCTGCCCCGCAGGAGCGATCCGTGTTCGGCACGATCCCACCCGCGGAGTTCTGTTGCCCCAAGTCGACAAGCTCGAGTGTACCGAATGCGGTTTGTGCATGCAAGTCTGCCCCGGGATCGAAGTTGATTTTGCCTCCCTCAACAAGACATTCCTCGGGCAAGCTGCACCTGGCGATATAATCGGCACCCACTTGTCGTGCTGGTACTCTCACGCTGCCGACAACGATATTCGGCACCATTCGTCGTCGGGCGGGTTGGTGACGTCACTGCTGATCCATGCTCTAGATCGGGGCATGATCGACGGGGCCGTGGTCACGCGGATGTCAACAGTCAACCCGCTCCAGACAGAAACGTTTCTCGCCGAAACACGCGAGCAGATAGTGGCCGCGTGCGGCTCGAAGTATTGCCCGTCGTCGCTGGCCTCCGGCCTGCGAGAGGTTTCGTCGCGCCACGGGCGTTTTGCCGTTGTGGGTCTGCCCTGTCAGATCCACGGCATTCGCAAGTGGGAAGCGATAGCCCCCAAGCTGCGCGAGAAAATCGCCTTTCATCTTGGTATTTTCTGTTGCAATAACAACACGACGCTCGGGACAGTTTATTTCCTCAGGAAGAACGGGATCGAGCCAGAGCAGGTTGCGCGTATCCGTTATCGCGACAAGGGCTGGCCCGGCTGGCTCACCGTCAGGCTGCGTGACGGAACCATCAGAGAATTCAGGCGCGGTACAAGTGAGCCGTCGGCGCGCCGCCGGCGAACGCTGTCCTCGGCATTCCATTTCGACTTCACGATTCCGAGGTGCCTCTTGTGCCCGGACCTGATGGCAGAACTTGCCGACATCTCCTTCGCGGATCCGTGGAATCCGGAAATGCTCGCAAGCGAAACGGTGGGGAAATCAATGCTTGTGGTGCGGAGTTCGGCGGGCGAGGAGCTGATGGCCGGGGCGGAAACGACCGGCATTATTGAACGCACGCCAGTCGACGCGGCAACTGTGGCCAGCTCCCAGAATACCGGCTTTAAGGCCGCCGTTGGAGCCAGGATTCGTCTGCGGAAGTTGCTGTGCGGGCCCGTCCCTTCCTATCCCGATAGGAGGTCGAAATGTGGCCCGATAGATAGTATCATGCAATATCAGTACGTTTTCTCATACCTCACGTCACATCGGTGGACATGGCCTTTTCTTGGATCGATCGGCAGGTTGCGCAATGTGCTGAACAAGCTTCTCTTTACTGCTGCGTGGCTTGTATGCAAGATAGTCCGAGGCACCAAGGCCTCTGTCTGAAGGGATAAGTACCTCTGCCTCGGATAGGCAAGGGTGTGTATGAAAGGACAGCTAAATGCCTGTAAAGATTCTCTTGATCGGCGGGGCGCTTTCAAATAACCTGGGCGGTCAATCAGTGTTGGCGGGGGTGACAAAAGCGCTGTCCGAACAATTTCCCGACCCGAGATTCACGCTTTTGAATCCGTCGGGCAATACGGAGGGCGAAGAAGAACTGGCGGGCAAGTACGGCGTCGACCTCATAGAATTTGACCCGACCTTCAGCTACATGAGACAATTGCTTCCGCGGGCGCTCGTGAAGAGAATCTTCGGAGTCGCCTCCGGCCCTCCGTGGCTGCGCCGGTTCTTGAACACTTTCCGTGAGGCCGACATCATCATCGATGTTTGGGGTATAGCGTTTGCCGATTCGCTTGGCTCAAACTCCTTTGCGTGTCGCCTGAGAGAGGGTTTCTTTTTTGCTATTGGGAAGGTGCTCGGCAAGCCCGTCGTCAAGTCAACTGCGGATCTCGGGCCGTTCGAGCAGAAGTGGAACCGCCTTTTCGCAAAGTTCTATCTGCAGCATTGCGTTGATCTGATCCTCGCCCGCGACGACGAAACCCAGCGCTGTGTGGCCGAGTTGGGTGTTAGAACAAAGATGCTCACCTGCCCGGACAGCGCCTTTCTGTTGGAGCCTTGCCAGACCGAAGTGTCGGAACGCCTTGCCGGATATCGACGTAACCACCCAGTCATTGGCATATCCGTGAGTTTTCAGTTGCACAACCGCGCGCACGATCCCGCCGGATACATACGCATGATGAGCGACGTGGCGAGGCACGTGATAAGCGTCCACAATGCTCACGTCGTGGTAATTCCAAATGACGTGTCAGATGGTCCCAACGACGACGAGCGTCTGGCGGACGAAGTGTGCGGGCAGGTCGGAGAACATTGTGAAGTTGTTCGCACCGGCAGCTTTCTCGCGGGCGAGACGAAAGGAGTCATAGGCGAGTGCGATGCCATCCTCGCGGCGCGCTACCATTCCGTCGTCGCGGCACTTTCTCAAGGCGTGCCAACCTTTGCCATCGCATGGCATCACAAGTACAAGGGCATATTGAGCCTTTTCGGGCAGGAAAGATGGATGTCCGACATCGGCGAAGTCAACAGCTCTGATTTGATCCGACTGTTTGACGAAATGTTGCAGCAGCGAGAACATATCCGAGAGACGATCCTCAGTGGTTTGCCCGACGTAAAAGCCAGGGTTTACGCAGGGGCCCGGGAAGTGCGCAAGCTTGTGACGAAAAAACGTTGCAGAGAAGAAAACGAATGAGCAAACTGAACATAGTTACCATCGTCGGGGCCAGGCCGCAGTTCATCAAGGCGGCGGCGGTCAGCAGGGCGGTGGCGAGCCACAACAACGGCACGCCGGCGGCGCCGATCGTCGAGAAGATCGTGCACACCGGCCAACACTACGACGAGAACATGTCGCAGGTGTTTTTTGATCAGCTCGATATCCCCCGCCCACATCTCAACCTGGATATCGGAAGCGGCACGCACGGCGCCCAAACCGGCAGAACGCTCGAAGCCATCGAGCGCGTGCTGCTTGACGATCGGCCCGATTGGTGCCTGGTATACGGCGATACGAACTCTACCCTGGCCGGCGCACTGGCGGCTGCGAAGTTGCACGTCCCTGTGGCGCATGTAGAGGCCGGGCTGCGCTCCTTCAATCGGCTAATGCCCGAGGAGGTCAACCGGGTGCTGACGGACCACGTGTCGGATTTATTGTTTTGCCCCACTGATGCCGCCGTGACAAATCTGGCCGACGAAGGCATTGCACGGGGCGTTTGCCGTGTGGGCGATGTCATGTACGATTGCGCGCTGCACTATGCCGCCAAGGCGGAGGCCATCGAGGACGAAGTGCTGGCGACCCTTGGGCTGCGTCCCAAAGGTTTCTTCCTGGCAACGGTCCATCGCGCCGAAAACACCGACGACCCTGAACGGCTGCGCGGCATCTTTGCCGCATTCGAGCAGATTGCAACTCCTCAGCGGCCGGTTGTGTTGCCGCTGCATCCGCGCACGCGCAACCGGCTCGAGCAGGAGGGCCTGGACGCGCCCGACCATGTGAGGTGCGTGGAGCCGGTGCCGTATCTCGAGATGGTCTGCCTGGAAAAAAACGCCGCGGTGATTCTCACCGATTCCGGGGGGGTTCAGAAGGAAGCGTACTTCTATCGCGTTCCGTGCGTTACCTTGCGAGACGAGACGGAATGGGTCGAGACAACGCGCAACGGGTGCAACCGTCTGGCGGGAGCAGAGCCGGCGAGGATCGTTGAGGCCGTTGCGGCTGCTGAGGGTGCTCAGCCGGAGTGGCTGCCGATGTACGGCGGGGGCGCCGCGAGCGACGAGATCATCGCAATGTTGTTGAATACTCACAAGGCCACCTGCGCCGACGGCGAGGGAATGTGAAGAAGCGAGCGCTACTTCTCAGCCAGTATTATTATCCCTTCAACGCCCCTGGGCCGCACCGGTGCGCAAAACTTGCGAAGTACCTGCCCCGATTCGGCTGGGAGCCGGTGGTCCTGTGCGCGGAGGCCACCCCGGAGAACAGCGTCGGCTGGTACGACCCTCGGCTCGAAGGGCAGGATCCGTGCGAGACAATACGGGTGTCGTATCCGCATTATCCCATAAGAACCGTGCGGGGGCTGATAGAGTACTTCATTATGAATCGCTATGCGTGTCATATCAGCCCATGGGTGTTGTATCGCCGAATGATGAAGCGCGGCCGCGAGCTGCTCAAACAGCAGCATTTCGATATCCTGTGGGCTACTAGTCCAAGCATCATGGGGCTGCACGTCGCCGGCCGGCTCGCGAAGGAGTTTGGTCTGCCGTTTGTTGCCGACCTGCGCGACCTGGCGCACGAAGCTTACGCAAACCCCGATTTCACCTGTCGCTGGCAGATGCGGCTCGAGATGAAAGTGTGCAAAGCGGCCGACGCCCTCATCATCGTTACGAAACCATTGGGCGATTGGCTGGTTGAGCACTACGACGTTCCGGTGCATGTGATCCCGAACGGCTTTGACCCCGACGATTTTCCCCCCATCGACGATCGCAAGACCGAGCACTTCGACATAGTGTACGCGGGAACCGTCTACTACGACCGCAACCCCTCGCCACTGCTCGACGCGCTGGATCTCATCCTCGAAGAGGGCCACGATATCAGCAAGTTGCGGCTGAAGTTTTACGGCGCGTACGGTCCGGCGGCGACGCCATTCATCGATGGGCGGCGATGCCGCGACGTCACGTTCGTGGAGGACAGGATTTCGCTGCAGGACATGATCCAGGTGATGCAGCGGGCGTCGGTGCTGCTGTTGCTGAGCCACACTCAGCCCGGGATACTGCCGTACAAGATGTTCGAGTACCTGGCGGCGGGACGAACGGTGCTGTCGATCCCCGGAGACAACAGCTCCACGGACGATCTACTGCGAGAGACGGCCGCGGGTGTGTCGTCGGCCGACCCTGCCGAGATCGCCGAACTGCTGAAGCGGTGGTACGCTCAGTGGCAGGTCGAAGGTGAATTGCCCTTCCGCGGGAAGCCGGAAAAGATCGCCCAGTATACGCGCATCAGGCAAGCGCAACGCACGGCGGAAGTACTCGACTCCCTGTGCATATCGAAGTGAGCGGCCGCCTCCGACGGCGGAGAAGCTATCGCCCCGGGATGAAGACACGCGAGGAATAGCATGAGCAAACCACGAATCATCGTCACCGGGGGAGCCGGCTACATCGGCAGCCATATTGTAAAGGCGCTCGTCGAGAAAGAATATTGCGTTATCGTGTACGACCGCAAGCCGATCCCCGGGGGCCTGCGCGCTCTGCAGGCCGGCGGCTTGCTGCATGGCATACAGGCCGACCTGGCCGACAGGGCGGCCCTCGACGCCGCGCTGCGCAAGTTTGAGCCGAACGCCGCCATCAACCTGGCGGGCTACATTGCCGTGGGCGAGTCGGTGCGAGATCCCGGAAAGTACTACGACAACAACATAGCCAACGGGCTCAACCTCCTTGACGCCTTGCTGGCCGGCGGCGTGAAGTGCTTTGTGTTTTCTTCGAGCGCCGCAGTATACGGCATGCCGCGTGAAGTGCCCATTGCAGAGGATCATCCGACGGCCCCGATCAACCCGTACGGCCGAACCAAATGGTTCTTCGAGCATATCCTGCGCGATTACGATGCTGCGTACGGGCTGCGCTCCATCTCGCTACGCTACTTCAATGCCGCCGGAGCGGACCACTCGGGTGAGATCGGCGAAGCGCACGACCCCGAGACGCACCTGGTGCCGCTGGTGCTCCAGGTGCCGATGGGCCTGCGCGACAGCGTGGCCATCTTCGGAAGCGATTACCCAACGCGCGACGGCACCTGTGTGCGCGATTATATCCACGTGACAGACCTCGCCGACGCGCACGTCCGGGCTGTCGAGGCATTGCTCGACGGCAGCCCCACCGACGTCTTCAACCTCGGCAACGGCGAAGGCTGCACCGTGCGCGAGGTCATCGCGGCGGCGGAGGAAGTGGTCGGCGGCAATATAAAAACGCTTGACGCGCCTCGAAGGCCAGGCGACCCTGCCGCGCTGGTGGCCTCTTCGGAAAAAGCAATGCAAAAGCTCGGCTGGCGGCCCAAACACAACACCTTGAAGATAATCATCCAAACAGCCTGGCAATGGCACAAGAGACAAATGGGCAAGGACGCATGAGGACATTATGATGCCTGACGCCGACAAATCGATCCTGGTAACGGGCGGGGCCGGCTTCATCGGCTCGCACCTTGTCGACAGCCTCCTTGCCGACGGCCGGCCGGTGGTGTGCGTCGATAATTTCAATGATTACTACGACCCCGACATCAAACGCTCCAACATTGCCGGGCACCTCGACGATCCGCTCTTCTCGCTGGTGGAGGCGGACATCCGCGACGAGCAGATGATGCGAAACGTCTTTGAGCGCGGGTTGGCGCAAGTGGTGCATCTTGCGGCCCGGGCCGGCGTGCGGCCGTCAGTCGAGCAGCCTTTGCTGTATCTGGATGTGAACGCACGCGGCACGCTCAATCTACTCGAGTGCTGCCGAGAGTTTGGCGTGGGCAGCTTCGTCTTTGCTTCGTCGTCGTCGGTTTACGGCGTCAACAGCAAGGTGCCCTTCAGCGTCGACGACAAGATAGCGCTGCCGATATCGCCCTACGCGGCGACCAAGCGCGCGGGTGAACTCCTCTGCCACACATATCACCATCTCTATAACATTCACATCACGTGTTTGCGGTTCTTCACCGTGTACGGGCCCAGGCAGCGGCCCGACCTCGCCATCCACAAATTCGCACGCCTCATGGCCGCCGGCCAAGAGATACCGGTGTACGGTGACGGCTCGATGAAGCGCGATTTCACGTACATCGACGACATCATCACAGGAGTGCGCTCTGCGATGGCGAAGAACTACCCTTATGAGATTCTCAACCTCGGCAACTGCAACCCGATCTCCGTAATGCAGCTCGTGGCCCTGCTCGAAAAGCACCTTGGCACCAAGGCGAGGATCGTGTATCAACCCGTGCCGCCCGGCGACGTGCCCATCACATACGCCGACGTGCAAAAAACCACCGAGCTGCTCGGATACGAAGTGACAACACCCATTGACAAGGGCATCGGCAAGTTCGTAGAGTGGTTTCGCACAACATCCACGGACCGAAACGACGCTGGACAGGGCGGATCAGGCTCAGCGGAATTTGCTTGACCGAAACGTGATTGTAGCGTATAATCCTCATGTAAAGAAACTTTCAGCATACGCCGGTTCAGGACACAAAGGCTGTATCTGCGCAAGACAACCAGGTGCGGGCCGCGAAAGGCATGTCGAAAGGGAAAAACACTAATGGTCGATCCTCTTGGCGGGCCGCGCGAACAGACATGGGAGAGGGAAGAGCGCGCTCACGACAGTGGCGGGCTGGACCGTGAATCTGCCGCCCCCCACTACAGGTCGCGCAGCATTGGGCGGGCGCTTGCGGACTACCGGAACGTGGTGCTCGGAGCGCCCGAAGGCTCCCGTGTGTTGGAAATCGGCTGCGGAGAGGGCCCCAATCTTCTCGAGTTTCTCGGGGCCGGCATCGACATAGTCGGGATTGATATATCCGGCCGGAGCATTTCGCGGGCGCAAGAAAGACTCCGCGCGGCAGGATTCGATCCGAACGCTGCAAGGCACGCTAACGCCGAAACGCTTGATTTTCCCGAGGGCTCATTCGACATCATCTGCGGCGCTGCCATACTTCACCACCTCGCGGATCTGTCGCAGGTCGGCAAGGATATTCACCGCATGTTGAGGCCCGGCGGGAGGTGCGTCTTTGTGGAGCCGCTTGGATACAACCCCGGCGCCTCACTGTATCGCCGCTTCACACCCGCCTCACGTACAGCGGACGAGCACCCCCTGCGCCGACCCGATTTGGCCGCTTTCACCGCTCCCTTCGGCGGCCACAAGCTCAACTTCTATCATCTGTGCGGCCTCGCTGCAAATGCGGCTTTTCTGATGACCCACAGCGCCGTCTTGTTCCACATACTCGACGCGGTCGCCTACCCGCTGGACAGACTGCTCCTCGCGGTCCCGGGGCCCATCAAGTACCTCGCCTACACGGCAGTTCTTCAGGCGTGGAAATAACAGTAACGCTCACTTCAGGGGGTTCACACATCCCATCCTTACCTTGAGTCATCCGTCCGAATTCGTGTGGATAGAGCGTTGGAAAAGCAAGCCGGCAGCGAAGCAATACAACCCAGCCATCCGGGCGAGGAGTATCTGCCGATGTGGCGACTGATAATCCTACCCGTTTTCCTGTTCATCGCCGCCTGTCAGGATTTTCGCATAGAGCAAGCGCCCGATCGAAATCATGGCGAAACTCCGCCGAAACCCGGCCCCGGCAGGCCTCCCGAGCCCGAAACAACCACAATGCAAACAGTTGCCGCTCCCGCAATGAAGATTCACCAGCCGGAGCAGGTGATCTTCGACTTCGAGCGCCCGGGGCAAATTACGCGCTGGATGCCCAGCTACATCAGTCAAAAGCCATACCAGGCATCGAACGAACAATACGCATCAAGAGGCTTCGGCTCGATGGCACTCGAACTCGACGCCCACCAGAGATACCCGGGCGTGCGCCTCGACAGCCCCAAAGGCAAATACTTCAACTGGTCGCGGGCAGTTGAGCTGCGGTTCGACATCTTCAACCCCCAGGATCACCCCATAAAGATGGGCCTTCGCATCGACAGCGGCGACGTCAACGACGTGGAGACGCGCAGCACGCAGGAGTTTTCGCTCAGGCCGGGGGCCAATTCTCTGCGCTTTCCATTGAAGAACTTCGGCGGACACCCGCAGGCGATCACACCGGGCCGCATCACGAGGCTGATTCTTTTCACTCAAAAGCCGGAGAAAACACTGCGGCTGTATCTCGACGAGTTCAGGCTGGCGATGGCTCCCGACATTGAAATGCCCGTTGAAAACGTTTTCCTGTTCGATTTCGGGCCGCGCGATTCGTCGGTGCTGTCCGGTTTCACGCGCGTAACTCGCCAAGACAAGCTCACACCAGAAAAGACATTTGGATTCACCAAGCCGCCTCACAAGGCTCGAACCGCAGTGTATCGCCTCGACAGCCTGGCAGACGATGATGTGTACATTCGCCTCAACGAGCGAGCGGAGCTTACTGTGAGGCTGCCCGACGGGCGCTACATGGTAGGCCTTTTCCTCCGACGCATCGGCAACCTTGATCTGCCGGCCCGGGGTTGGGAGGTGCTGGCAAATGGGCAGCTCAAGCAGAAG
>JABMSA010000005.1 GCA_013202185.1 Planctomycetota bacterium | reverse complement strand
TCTTTGCGCTGTTCGATAACCTCGATAAGTACAAGAGGGTCTCGATAAAGTACGGAGCACGCTCACCCGACGAACTGCTGTTCCGGAGGCTCTTTTCCGAGTGGGGAAAGCTCGGCAACGTTGATCTGACAGTGACCGTGGACGCAGGCGATGACACGTGGAAGGGCAACGTTGGGCTGGTCACAACGATATTGAAGGATATGGACATCGACATACCCGGCAGCTACGCAATCTCGTGCGGGCCGTCAGTAATGCTGCAGTTCGTCACCCTCGAGCTGCTGGCCTGCGGCTACAAGCCCGAGCAGATTTACCTCTCGATGAATCGCCGCATGAGCTGCGGCACGGGGAAGTGCGGCAAGTGCAACGTGGGGCCTTATTACCTTTGCAAGGACGGCCCGGACATGAACTATGCTCTTATTAAGGATTACACCAACGTGTTCGCTTGAGGCAACAAGCGGACGCCGCCCGGAGCCGGCGCATGACCGAAACGAAACATAACATCTGCACGCTTTGCTCGATGGGCTGCGGTCTGCTGATCGAGGTGAATGACGGCTTCCCCCTGGCACTCGAGTACGAAGCGGACTGTCCGGTCAGCGAGGGAGCGTTGTGTGCCAAGGGCAACTACGCGCTCGAGCTTCTGAATCATCCGTTTCGGCTCGGCGAGCCCACGAAGAACGGCTCGGTGATCGGCTGGGATGCGGCCATTGCCGAAGTCGCCCAGGCGCCCTGTTCTCCGAAATCGGCGCTCATTGTGGAAGGCGACCTTTCCGACGAAGAGGCACGCAGCGTCATGGAATTCGCCTGCGCGTGCCTCCAGCCCGAGAACGTTGCGATCAGCTTCTCGACGAATGACGACAAGGTAGTGCGAGCGCTCAACAACGTGCCCGTGCCGCGTGCGAGCATCGACGACCTGAAGAGCTCCGTCTGCACTATTGCCGTAAATGATCCCTTCAGTGTTGGCCCTGTGGTCGCCAGGTGGGTCATGCGCGCACGAAACGCGGCGAGAGAGAATACCCTGAATGTGATAGCGGCGTCCGAAGGCATCATCTCCGAGTTCGCAACTGTCAAGCTCACGGGCCTCGTCCGGGCGAGCTTGCTTGGGCTTCTGAAGAAGCTGATAGAGATTAAAGGCGATTCAGCCCCGGAATGGGCAAGGGCAGCGGCGGATGACATAGCCGGCCTCAACGTTCCCGAGGACGAAGCCGGCACTGCCCGCCTCGCACAGGAGTTCCTCAAGGCACCATCCGCTGCAATCGTGTTGAGTACGAGCGACCCCGTCGAGGCCAGGCTTGCCGCCGGTTGCTGCCTTGTTGCCGGTGCGGCAAAGAAGCTGTTTCTCGTGAACGAGTACGGCAACGCATCGGGCATAAGCCAAAACGCCGTGGCGTTGGGATCGGTGCGGGGGATCCTGGCCAAGGTGGCACGGGGCGAGATAGATGCGTTGATTGTGCTCGGCGCCGATCTCGTGGCGTCTTATCCGAAGACTGACGTCGAGGGCGCGCTCCGCAAACTGCGTTTTCTTGCCGCGGGAGCAGCCTTCCCCAACAAGACCACGGCCCTGGCATCAGTGGTCCTGCCGACTGCAATCTGGTTGGAGAAAGACGGCACGTTCAACGGCATGCCTCAGCGTGCGGTGGCGCCGCCGACCGGCGCAGCCCTGCCGTACGGAGACATCCTCGAGATGATCGAGCGCGAAACGGACGTGAAGCCGGCGCACGTGACCGCCACACTGGAGGGGCCTATCGAGTTGAACGGCGAGTTCATGGCGCACCTTGTATCGGAGGCGACGGAGCCGGCAGTGGCGCCGGCGATCATCCCCTCCCCCACGAGGTTCGCGGATGGGTCCGTTACGGACCATCTGAGCTGGCCGCAGGCATTGGCTGCGGGAATGTGACCGAAAGCGGAAGCAGATGAAGAAATTGCTCATAGACCTCGACGTGTGCATCGGTTGCACGGCGCATGGCGCCGCGTGCAACCGTGTAAATCACGACACGGTGACATTCCGAACGGCGGAAGTTGACAAGGCAGTGACGCTGCCGGCGGTCTGTCGTCATTGCGAGGACCCCGCTTGTGTAAAGGCGTGTCCGCGCGAGGCAATGCGGAAAGAAGAGGATGGCACCGTTCGTCGCAGCTCGAACTTGTGCAGCGGGTGCCGCAGTTGCGTGATCGCCTGCCCGTTTGGTGTATTGGGAGACGTCGAGCTGCTGGGTCGCTTCAATATGAGCAAGTGTGATCTGTGCCACAGCCGCGTGGCCGAAGGCAGGCTGCCGGCTTGCGTGGCCACGTGCCCAACGGGCGCGATCAAGTTTGAAGAAATACCGGATGCCGTCGAAGACCCGAAGGATCTGCTGATTGGCGGGCACGTCGTGGCCCGCAACCCCTATCGCCGCAGATCATCCTGACGAGCATTCGCGAAACGAACAAGGAATCAGACGTGGCAATAGGATACTTTTTTCTATCTGTGGGGGTGGTTGTTGCGCTCGGCCTGGTTACAAGCTGGATTGACCGGAAGGTAACGGCGCTTGTTCAGGCGCGGGTGGGGCCGCCGTGGTATCAGCCCGTCGCGGATATCGTCAAGCTCCTCGGGAAAGAAACGCTCGTGCCGGAGAACAGCCGCTCGATGGGGTTCCTGCTTGCGCCGCTTCTGGGCTTTGCGGGGGCCTGTGCGGCGGCAGCGGTTCTGATCGGGAACCTGATAGGCGGAAACGGCTTCGTGGGCGATATCATCGTGCTGATCTACCTGATGACCATCCCGGCGATAGCGCTGATCATCGGCGCGTGCGCCTCCGGCAGCCCGGTATCAGTGGTGGGCGCCACGCGCGAGATGAAGATGCTCCTTTCGTATGAGCTGCCGCTGCTCATTGTTGTTGTCACGGCTCTGATCCGTGCGGGCACGGGCGGCGCGGCCGATTTCAGAATTGGCAGCCTGATCGCATTTCAGCAGGAGAGCGGCTGGCTGGTTTGGAGCGTTTCGGGCATCATCGGATTTGTGGTCCTGGTGCTGACCACTCAGGCAAAGCTCGGGCTGGTGCCGTTCGACGCGCCCGAGGCCGAGCAGGAGTTGATGGGCGGCGTCATCAGCGAGTACTCAGGCCCGCCGCTGGCGCTGTTTAAGCTTACCAAGTACATGCTGCTGTGCATGCTCCCGATTTTCACAGGCGTGCTGCTTCTGGGCGGATTCAGCTTCACCGGGTGGTCCATCCTGTGGAGCATACTGAAATACGTGGTGCTGATCGTGCTGATCGTGCTGATTCGCAACACAAACCCGCGCCTGAGGATCGACCAGATAATGAAGCTGTTCTGGGGACCCGTGACCGCGCTCGCCATTGCGGGCCTGGTGTTGGCCGCCTTCGGACTATGATAACACGGCAAGGATACAACCGATGAAGCCGAGCTTATGGGGATTGAAGAAGTCGCCGTGGGTGTACCACGTGGCGCTGTCTCCCTGCAACAACTGCGACATTGAAATCCTCGATGTACTGACGCCGAAATTTGACGTCGAGCGATTCGGCATAAAGCTGGTCGGCTCGCCCCGCCACGCCGACGCGCTCCTGGTCACGGGGGCGATCAATCGCCACGTGCTGCCGCGATTCAAGGAGCTCTACGAGCAAACCGCCAAGCCGTGCGTGGTGTTTGCCATCGGCTCGTGCGCGCTGTCGTCGACTATGTTTCGCGACAGCTACAACATTGTTGGGCCGCTGGAAGAAGTAATGAAAGAAATAGACCCGAACGCAATCATCGCATACGTGCCCGGGTGCCCGGCCAAGCCCGAGGCGATCATCGCAGGGGTGGTTAAAGCTCTCAACGCGCTGTAGGAGTAGGACCATGGCAGAATCGAAAACGCTCGAAGGCTTGCGACAAAAGCTCGGCGAGAAGATCCGAGATATCGAAGAGAAAAACGAACGCCGCACCTACGTCAAGCTGTTTGAGGCGGACCTGCCCGACGCAGCGCGGCTCCTGCTCGACGGTGGAGGGCGCCTGGCCATCATAACCGGTATCGATACGCGGAACGGCATAGAACTGCTGTATCACTTCTTCCTTGCCGAGGAGCATCGTTTCATAACCGTCAAAGTTCTGGCACGCAAGCCGCAACCACGGATGGTCTCCCTGGCGCCATGGCTGCCCGCCGCCAACTGGGCCGAACGGGAAATACAGGACCTGTTGGGCGTGACATTTGACAACCACCCCGATCCTCGGAGGCTCCTCCTGGCCGACTCGTGGCCCGAGGGAGTGCATCCGCTCAGACGAGACTTCAGGGGGCTTCCGAAATGAAAACCGTTGTAGTGCCACTTGGGCCGTTTCATCCGCTGCTCGAAGAAGCCGAATACTTCAAGCTGTTCGTTGAAGGCGAGACAGTAGTCGACATGGACTTGAAGGTGGGCTACATGCACCGCGGCATCGAGAAGCTCTGCGAATCCAAGACGTTCGACCAGGTGCCTTTCGTGGTTGAGCGCATCTGCGGAATCTGCTCGACGTCGCATCCGCTGGCTTATGTCAATGCCGTTGAAGACCTGCTCGGTGTCGAGATCCCGGAGCGCGCGAAGTACATCCGCACGATCATTGCCGAGCTTGAGCGGATTCACAGTCATCTGCTGTGGATGGGGCTGGCAGGACACTTCATCGGCTACGACACCGTGTTCATGTGGGCGTGGCGCTACCGCGAGCCTGTCCTCGACCTTTTCGAGCTGATTTCCGGCAATCGCAACCACTACGCCATGATGAACGTGGGCGGCGTGCGTCGCGACATCAAGGAAGACGACTACGGGCAGATCCTCTCCACCCTCGATGAAGTGAGAGGCGGCACAGAATTGTTCATCGGGGCGGTCATGGACGACCCCGTGATACACGCCCGTACCAAGGGCATTGGCGTGCTCACGCCCGAGGATGCCCGCGCCTACGGCACCCTCGGCCCGACGGTTCGCGGATCGGGCATCCCCGACGACATCCGCCGCGATGATCCTTACGCCGCCTACGACATGATTGAATGGGACATCTGCACCTACGAGGGCGGCGATGTATTCGCAAAGACGGCCGTGCGGCTGCTCGAGACGGTCGAGGCCACCAACATTATTCGGCGGTGCGTTGAGCAGATGCGCCCCGGGCCGATCTGCGCAGACGTGCAGACGATCCCCGCCGGCGAGGGACTAGGGCACGCCGAAGCGCCGCGAGGCGAGGTGCTTCACTATGTGCGCAGCGATGGCTCCAGCAGGCCCGTGCGGCACAAGGTGAGGGCGCCCAGCCTCATGAACATCCCTTCCTTCAAGGTCACCTGCATCGGCGAGAAGATTGCCGACGCCGCACTGATCACTGCCGCGGTGGATCCCTGCTACTGCTGCACCGAGCGCACGGCGGCCGTCGAGAAGGGAAGCGACAAGGCGGTTCTCACGGGAGGCGACCTCGTGGAAATGAGCCGGCGCAAGACCGCCCAAATCCGAAACGACCTGGGATGCGTGCCGCCCGTTGAAAAACTGGTCCGGGGGATTATGGCTCGATGAACGAAATGCTTTGGCCAATATTGATTCCTGCTTTCGCGGGCCTCGTGGTGATGATCCTTCCCGCCGGCTTGCACAAGCTCCGCCAGGCGGTGGCGCTCATCGCCGCCGTCCTCACGTGCGTGCTCGCCGCCATGCTCTTTTCGAAAGAAGGAGGCCCCCCCTACGTACTGCCGTGGTTCCAGATCACCCAGACCTTCGATTTTGAGATCGCCCTCAGGGCTGATGCACTGAGTCGTTTCATCGTTCTTGCGGCCAATGTCTTCGGCGTGCTTGTTGTGCTTTATTCGCTGTCGTACATGAAAGGGCGCGAGCGGCTCAGGGAGTACTATGCGTACCTGATGTGGACCCTCGCCGCCGCCAACCTGGCGCTGCTGGCCGACAACCTCCTCCTACTGCTGATAGGCTGGGAGGTACTGACGGTGCTGCTGTTCCTCCTGATCACCATCGGCGGCGGGGCCGCCAGAGAGGGCGCCGGCAAGACCTTTGTGATGATCGGCGCGTCCGACTGCGCCATGCTGCTGGGGATCGTCTTCCTGTGGCAGATAAAGGACACGCTCACGCTGAGCTCCTTCAGTCACGAGACCGTCGACGGCGGCATTATGGTGATCGCATACGTGCTGCTGTTGGTGGGCGCGCTCACCAAGGCGGGCGCCATGCCCTTCCACTCGTGGATACCCAAGGCCGCCGAGGGAGCGCCCGTTTCCGTCATGGCTTTTCTCCCGGCCGCCCTGGACAAGCTCCTCGGGATCTACCTGCTGGCGCGGATCTCACTTTTCATGTTTGAGTTGAGCTTGGGCTTGAGGCTCGCACTGCTGATCATCGGCGCGGCCACTGTGATCCTCGCCGTGATGGCGGCTCTTGTGCAGCATAACCTGAAGAAGCTGCTCTCGTTCCATGCTGTAAGCCAGGTGGGCTACATGGTGTTGGGCATCGGCACCGGCGTGCCGGTGGGCATCCTGGGCGGGCTGTTCCACATGCTCAACCATGCCGTTTACAAATGCTGCCTGTTTCTGTGCGCGGGCGCCGTGGAGAAGCGCGCAGGCACAACCGAAATGGAGAAGCTCGGCGGCCTGGCGAGGGCCATGCCGCTCACGTTCATTGGGTTCCTGATCGCGTCGTTCGCGATCTCCGGCGTTCCGCCCTTCAACGGCTTCGTGTCGAAATGGCTGATCTACCAGGGGCTGTTGGAGGTGGGAGGCTACACCTCCGCCATTTTCCTGGTGGCCGCGTTGTTTGGGAGCGCCCTGACGCTGGCATCGTTTGTCAAGGCGATTTACTCCGTGTTTCTTGGTCAGCGCCCGCCCGAGCTGGCAAATACCAGGCCGGCCGGGTTCGCAATGGCAACGCCGATTGCATTCCTGGCGCTCATCTGCGTCCTGTTTGGCGTATTTGCTCGCGTGCCGATCCAATATCTCATCGGGCCGGCCGTGGCTGAGAGCGGAGCCGGTGAGATCCGGTTGGCGGGCCTCTGGGAGCCGGGCCTCGCCACACTGCTCCTGCTCCTTTCAGTTGCGGTTGGGCTTGTTATCTACTGGCTGGGCAGCGTGGGCAAAGCGCGGCGAACGTCCATATTCGTGGGCGGCGAGGTACATGATGCAGAAGAGATCCGCGTGCCGGCCACGGGGTTCTACGAGACCATCCGCACTGCCGGGCCGCTGGAGGCCCTCTACAGAGAGGCGGCGGAAGGCGCATACGACATCTACGTGCTGGCGAGCCGATACGGCTCCAACATCGTGGGAATGCTGCGGGCGCTCCATAACGGCGTGCTATCGTCTTACCTGGCTTTTTGCGTGGTCGGCCTGTTGATATTGATGTTTGTTCTACTGAAGATATAGCGCACAACGGCGCCCAGCTTGCGTGGGAGCGAAACGGTCATGCTCACGGCAATATTGTTGATACTCCTGGCGTTCATGATTATCGGCTCGATCATCGCCATCGAGACGAAGGACCTGCTCTCCAGCGTCATTGCGGTGGGGGCCGTCGGGCTGGGGCTGTCGGTCGTGTTCCTGCTGCTGGGAGCGCCTGATCTTGCCATAGTCCAGGTTGCCGTGGAGGTGCTGACTCTCGTGATGCTGCTGCGCGTGATCATCACACGCGAGGACGTCACCGTGGCCCATCGCTTCCGTCACGCGGAGGTCGCGGCCACGTCCGCCGCGCTGGTCTTCTGCGGCATCTTCATCCTCTTCGCGTGGATGAGCTTTCACGAGCTTCCCGCCTTCGGGGAGCCGGTCCTCACCGTGGCGCGTGAGTACCTCGCGAACGGCTTCGTCAAAGTGAACGCTCCGAACCTTGTAACGGCAATACTGCTCGACTACCGTGCATACGACACACTGGGCGAGGCAACGGTGATATTTGCCGCGATCATCGGCGCCCTCGCCATCCTGAGAAAAACCGGACGGATTCGCAATGAGCGGAATGACCCCGATAGTTAAGACGATCACCCGGCTGATTCTCGGCTTCATTGTCGTGTTCAGCGCGTCAGTCATACTCTACGGTCACATCACACCGGGCGGAGGATTTGCAGGCGGATCGATGCTCGCCTGCGGCTTCGTGCTGCTGCTGCTCGCCTTTGGCAAAGAGGGAAGCCGGGCAG
>JABMSA010000361.1 GCA_013202185.1 Planctomycetota bacterium | reverse complement strand
TGCCATCCGGAACCGACCGGTCCGGACGAATTGGCAGGTGCGATCCGGAACACAGCCCAGAGGGCTGTGCCACTGCTTGGATCCGTGGTTGCCATCCAGACTCTGCATGATGCAGGCCGTTTCTACGTGGAATCGGCTTGTCCGTCAGCTTGATCCACGGTTGACCGGGCATGAGGAGCTTCAGTTCGTCGGCCAGCATCCAGATGTTGCGGGCGGCATCGGCCACGATCTCGCACTCCCGAGAACCGGCCCCCCCACCGTAGCTCGGTGCGGGTCGAATGCAGCCGTTGAGGAAGGCTCGCGCGCACTCCTCGCGATGAGCGCTGATCAGCATCTCCAGATCGTCGGAGGCATAGCACTCGTCTCCCAGCATCAGAATGTATTCCTTCCCGCATCGGGCGAGCAATTCGTTGTTTTGCCCATGGACAATCCATCGCGGGTCCTTGAAGTTCCGAAGCGCCTCAACCGTCCCCCAGCTCTCACCGTCGAAGCGGACGATTTCCAGGGAGGCGTTGAACTTCTTCTCCATTTCCGGGTCGGTGCCGCAGTTTGCCCACACGGATCCGTCTGGCGCAACCGAGAAGCACGAGTTGCGAATCTTAAACTTCGAGACGGTTGCGAGCTGCTCTCGCTCGTCTTCGGCGGAGTGCTTGAAGACTATTATCGCCGGGCGCCCGGAATCACCGATGGAGAGGAACGCGGTGCCGTCGGGACGCACAGCGTGAACGAAGCCGAAACGAGGGAGAGGAACCTCCATAATGCGCGATCCGGTTTCCACGCTATACAGCACGGCGCGGTCGCGGATCTTCTTTGAAGGTACCCACACGGCGGCTGACTTTGGTGCTTCGATCGGGCCAGTGCACGACCAGCCGGAGCTGTAGCGGGGGATGTCGGCCAGCCATATTCCCTTCAGAAGCGAGACTGATCCGTCCTTGCGTTCGATGAGCATGCCGGGCCCCAGTAGCTCACCGTCTTTGAACACTTCCATCGCGCGGAGGTAGGCGGCGTGCGGATCGTCGTCGAACGCCAGGTGCACGTCTCGAGCCACGTACGGCCCAACTGTGAACTGGGGGGCCTTGTCCGGACGGTGAGGCCCCTGGGCCGGGTCGAAGGGGATGAAGAGCAGGGGGGCGCGCGGTTGAACGCCTTTTTGCGGCCTTGTCGCGTAGCGGCCCTCGTCGATCCAGATCCCCGCCGGAGCAACCCGGACGCCAATCATCCGCGACCCACTCAGATCGTCCGGTATCTGGATGCGCGTCCAGGCGCCGTCGCGCCAGCGCCACACGGCAAGGGCATTTTCGACTTGAGATGTCTGCCTCTGCCTGTAGAAGGCTACAACGCCGCCGCCGTCGGGTTCAGGAAACAGCAGCGGCTGCCAGCATCTTCCAACGAGCATTTGCTGGTAAGACCACGTGTTGGTCTGCGGATCGAAGCAGTGGACCCCTCCAGAGGCAATGAAGAATAGCCGCCCATTCACAATGCAATTGTAGCCCGTTCTATTGCGTCGACCGTGGGAGGGGGCATTGCCGCAGAAGAGCCCGTCGGCCGCCTGCCGCATGATCCAACTTTTCCCGTCGTATGCACACAACAACTTGCCGCCGTCGACGGCGAACCAGACCCGACCGCCCGGCTCGAACAACACCGGCCGCGCGTTGCAGAGCGCCGGCTGCTCCTTGCCGAACTCCTGCTCGATCAGCCAGCAGGCCGCAGCCTGGTCCATCTCACCTTTCATCTGCCACCAGATGCGCCCGTCGGGGCCTACCGTGACATGCAGAACATTCCTCGGCAGCAGTTGCCACATGACATCGCGCAGCACGGGCGGCTTGAGGTTGTCGACGGCCTGCTCGGCAAAGGATGCGGCGCAGGCAATCGCCAGAACCGCGATCACGGCAACCGCCTCAATCGATTTGCGTTTGGGTTGTGTCATTGAATCTTCCTTGCTATGCGCTACTTCTTTTCCGGCTCGGGCAGCTTGATGAGGTAGAAGGGGGAAATGTTGTTGCCGTCCAGGCAGATCACCATATACCCCAAGCTGCTGTAGCCGGTCCAATAGCCCCCCCCTTCCACAGAATCAGTCAGATCATAGCGCTTCTTGAGGGTGTATTTCGCGGGCTCAGCCGGATTGTCGGCCGTGAAGTGATAGATGCCGGTGACGGTGCGTGCAAAGACCGAGCCCGGTCGGTCGGAGATCGGCCAGGTCCGCGGGTGCCTGGAGGACGGTATGACGAGTGAATGAGCCAGCTTGCCGTTTGTGTAGATGTCACAAACGTCGCGCTTCTTGCCGAACTGTTGGCCGAGCCACATATTGCCGCTCTTGTCGCACAGGATCGGGCGGCCGACGTCGGTGAGGCGCTTCGGGGCGAAGTCTCCGGTGATGAGATGAACTTCCTGGCCGTGAATGGTCATCCAGCCATCTCCCTCATAGGTGGCTATGCTGGCCGGCACCCATAGGGTGTTGTTATGATCTCTGGCCCTGCCCCTGATGGATTTGCCTTGGTCGCAGGCAGGCGCCGGCACGAAGATGAGATCGCCATCGACCACCTCGCCGTAGAAGGAAGTGCCTCCGCGGCAGGCGGCGGTGATGTCGGTAACGTACACCATACTGCCGTCGCCTATGGTGGCGATGAATATCTTCCGACCGTCACGCGATCCGGCTTTGCACAAGGATGCGGTTGCGTCCAGCCAGGTGTCGCCTATGAGCACTTTCAGAGGCCGGCGAGGACGCAGGTAGGGGCTCAGCCATATGTTGCCTGCCTTGTCGGCCACGACCTTCCCTTGCCGGCCGGTGCTGCTGCCCATGAAGAATGCCGAAGCGAACTTCTTATGGTGCAGGGCTATGAGCGTCTCGAGCGAATTCTCCGGATAGAGGAGGCCGTCCATCAGAAACGCAGACCTGTAGGTTCCAATGGCGAGAATCTCCCCATTACGCCCGGGGATGAGCCTCGTGGTATCGGTCCATCCGCGAAATGCCTCTACCGGCTGCCACGCTTTGCCGTTGAAGCGGAGTATCATGCTTTCTTGTCGTGATCCTCTTGTCGGATCCGCGGGGTCGAGGACCGCCGCCCATAAGGCGCCGTCGGAGGCAACGCAAAAGACTCGTCGCTTGGCCTCGATCTTCCGGACTTCGAGCAGAACGCGGGTATCGGGTGCGTCCGGCTTGTATACAATTATCGTACTATAAGCCTGCCCCGGCTCTGAGATGGATACAAAGACCGTGCCGTCGTCGAGCGCGGAATGCAACCAGATGAAGTTCTGGTCGGGCATCGTGGCCATTACGTCGCCGGTTTCCAGGCTGACCATCAGGGCTGCTTTGGACGACAACATCTTGTATGGTGTCCACAGTGCATTTCGGCCGGCGACCGCCAGCGGCCCGGAGCCGCCGCACCGGTAGTCTTGATGCGTGCACCCCGCGAACCGTTCGCCCAGCAGCGCCGTTACCTGGCCGTCGACCCGGCGGATCAACATGCCGGGGCCGAGTAACTCCTCCTCTCTGAAAATCTGCTTTGCTGCGAAGTAAGTAGTGCCGCTGCCGTCGTATTCGATCAAAACGGCATCTTTGGCCTTGTAAGGCCCGAGAGCAAAAGGCGGATTGTCATCTTGGCCGGCTTCCGCATCGAACGCGACAAACCACAGGCGCGCCGGGGGTACCTTCTTGCGATCCTCTGGGCGGTGGTACTCAGAGCGCCGATCCTGCTCGTCGATCCAGACTCCATTCTTCACCGGAGTGATTCCCGCGATTCTCGAGTTGAGGATCTCTTGAGGAACATCGAGCGGCGTCCAGTTGCCTTCGCGCAGGCGCCATAATTCAACGATGCATTCGGTGGGGTTTGCCCTCGTGTTTACGACTCCGTTGAAGCACGCGATCAAGCCCCGGCCGTCGGGCTCGGGCACGAGGTACGCTCTCATGCACTTGTACGCCGACATCGGCTGATAGGACCAGGTCTGTTTATCGAGGTCAAAGCAGTGCACGCCATAGGAGTCGAGGAAAAAAGCCTCTCGGCGTAAGATGAGGTTGTATCCTTTTCTTTCGTAGCGTCCGTGGTTCGGGCAGCTCCCACAGAAGGAATTGAAGCCCGTCACCTGGCGCTCGATCCAACGCTTGCCGTCGTAGGCGATAAGGTGCTTGCCGGAATGATCGATGAACCACGTCCGCCCGCCCGGCTCGAACAGGGCTATGCGCGCGCCGTAGATCACGGGCGATTCATTGCCAAACTGACGCTCTATGATTTCGCGAATCTTGCCGATTTCCGGTTCTTCCCTACGGTGGTCAATCTGCCACCAGAGACGCCCATCCGGTCCAACGTAAACCGATCGGATGTTATCGGGCAGCACCTGCCACATCACATCGCGCAGCACGGGCGGCTCGAGGTGGTCGATCGCATCCTCGGCGAGGCTCGGCGGCGAGCACATCCACAGCGCGCACCACAAGGCGATCAGCTTCCCTGCTTGCGTTATGTTCATTGCTTTTCCCTTTCCATTTCCAGGGCGAAGCACCCGAGATTTCACTTTCCGGCCGTTAGCGCCTCAATCGACTTTTCATAAAACGCCGCCTCGTCGGTCAGTCCGTTCTCCTTGCAGAATTCGGCGAGGCTGCGGAAGCGCTGGGTCGGGTCGACTGCGGCCGCCCAGCATACTTTCGCCAGGCACTCGGGGCAGAGGGCGATCGGGCGGCGGTCGGATTCTTCGCGGTGGTTGCTGCCGCACATGTTGCACTCGTAGGCGATGCAGTGCAGCATCGAGAACATGTGGCCCGTCTCGTGCGTGGCGGTTTTCATCGTGCGCAGCAGGCACAGCCTGAAGGCGGCGTCGCTCGCGTCGGGATCGCCGTTGCGGTAGATCGACCACACGCCCACGCGCTCGCGCAGCGATGCCTGCCCAAACACGAAGTTCCATCCGCGCCCGGGCCAGAGGTCCGACGTGGTGAACGCAATGTAGGCTGCGGCATCGTCGGGCAGGCGCGGGCGCAGGAGGTCGTCGAGGACGTACGTGCTGAGTATCTGCTTCATGCCCCAGCTCGGGTGCCGGCGGCGGGCCTTGGCCGGGATCGCCGACAGCGGCACGTCCTTGCGGATCTTGACCGGCGCATCGAAGTAGCGGCCCATGAAGTCGGCGGCGAGGTCGATGATCTTTCGCTGTGTTTTGTTGAATTCGCCGAGCGGCTGGATGTAGATGACGTTGTGCTCGCCGAGCGGCCTCACGGGCCTGCACTGGAGGTACTCGTCGAACGTCTGTCCGGGCTCGGGGTGCGACGCCAGCCAGTCGCTGGGCCCGGGCTTGCCGAGCTTTGTGTGCAGCGGCCGGAGCTTCTCGATAACGGGGCGCAGTTCCTGCGGGGTGGGCGAGGCCCTGGCTTGGTCGGTCACGTTGGGGCCCTCCGTGCCGGCGTCGTCGGCACTGCAGCCGGCGGACGCCGCGAGCAGCAGAATCAGCGCGGCCTTCGACCTCCAAACAATCATGTGGTTAACTGGATTGCCCATGTAGCCTCCTTCTTTCGTTTGCGGCGCCTTTTCCTTACTCAATAGATTGTATCTGCGATCAGTCGAGCTGGGTTACGTTTTTCGCGGCGAAGTTGCGGGGGCCTTTGTCGGTGAAGATGGTGATGGCGTCGCCGTGGCGCTTGATGACGAAGCCGCGTATCACCTCGCCGTCAGCGCCGCCCATCCGGAACTTGGGGGCTTTGTCCAGTGCGCGGCTCAGGAGGGCTTTGACGGTTTGGTTTTCTTCCTTGCCGGTGGTGTAGCCGCGATTCTTTGCGTCGGGCGCCGGCAGCATGGGAGTCTGGATGGTGAGCTTCCGGGAGTGCAGGATGCTTACGTGCGGCGGCGGAACGTAGGCTTCAACGGGCTCGTGCGGGATCCACCTGAATGCGGCCTTGAGCCCGAAGAGGATTATCAGGAGAATGACGGAGCCGGCCAGCAGCCTGCTCAGCTTCGAAAAGACTACGCGCTCGCGCTCTTCCCTCTTTTGATCCATGAGGGCGACGAGGTGCTCTGTGGATGAGAGGTCGATCTTCGAGCCGCAGTTGGTGCAGTATTCACGGGCGACGGGGTCCACGAGTCCGCATTTGCTGCATCTCATCTGGCGCCCTCCTTCTCGATCGTGTAGCCCCATTTGTAGTTGTCTAATTCGTTGTGCAGGGTGTCGGAAACATCGAAGAAGAAATTGCACTTGCCGGGGGCCAGCGGCTTATCGAGCTCGAAGCTGAAGCTGTTTCCTTGTACTGCTTCGCCTGCTCTGTCGATGCCGGCCCTGTCGGTAAAAACGCCCTCCCTGACCAGGTCGTAGCCGTCGTACTTGCCTTTGCTCGACACCGATACGGTGAGCTTTATGGACTTGTGGTCTATGGGCGATACCTTGTCGTGGAAAGTAATCGTGAATGTGTGCCGGCCGGGCTCGAGCCTGGCACCGTTGGCGGGGCTTACGGTCACGGTCGGCGGGGAGTTGTCGATTACGATTTCTGTTTGCTTCTCGTTGGTGTTGCCGAGGTGATCGGTTGCCCAAACCTTTATCTGGTGGACGCCGTCTGCCAGCGGCTTTGCCGGGATGGCAACGACCTGCGAATGCTCGGTGAGATCAAAGAGGGCTTCCTCGCCGTCGATCGTGATCTTTATGCTGTTTCTCCTGAGCGGCGTGGACGTGGATTTGTTGTAAATCTCGGTTCTGATGACCGGCATGTTGTTTGGCAGGAAAACCTTGTTGACCACCGCGGGTATGGAGATGCCGGGCGGCGCCTTGAGGCGCTTGGTGATCTGCTCGAGGTCTTCCATCGCAGGCGCCATCGCAAGCGCACGCTCGAGGAATTGCTGCGCCTCTGGTATGCGGTCGTCCCTGTAATTGATGATGGCGAGTGCGCGATAAACGTTTGCGGCTTCGGCGCGCGGGGTGGTGTCGTCGATGAGCTTTGCCGCCATCTCGAAGTGTTTTGTTGCGGCGTCGATGTCGTGCCAGGCGTATTCTATGTCGGCCAGCGCCGCGAGCAGCAGGAAGGTATCGTGCGGTGTGGGTGAGCGCGCGGCCGTGAATCTCGTTATCTCGGCTTCCGCGCGGGCGATGGCATCGGCGGATGGCTTGCCGCGCGTCGCCAGCAAGCGGACCACGGCCTTGTTGAATGCATCGATCTTTGAGCGGGGGTGGACCCCGAGCGCGGCGGTGAAGGCATCGGCCGCCTTAGCGTAGTCCTTGTTGTCGGCCGCAAGGAGGGCGGCGTTGTGGTAAAGTGCGTATCGGAAGGCGCTGGACGTCTGCTTCTTGTGCCTCATGTAGAAATCGCGGGCGCCATTCACGATACCGTTGCGGCGGGGCTTGTTGCGCGGGTCGTTCGCGGCCAGGAACAGGTCGAGCATGATCCTGTTGGTCTGGGCGCCGATCGAGCCGGGCTCGAGGTACTGTGCCTTGCGGAATTGTGCCCGCGCCCTGTTGAGCAGTTCATCTCTTTCGATGCCGACCGCGTTCTTTGCCGCCGTTGTGAGGATCACACCGAGGCCGTTGTATAGGTGGACGAGCCCTTCTTTGGACACGTTGGCGGTCCTCAGGGCGCTCCTGTAGCTCGATACGGCGCGCGGTGTCTTGCCTTCGTGGAGCAAAGCGCTCGCGAGGTTCACGAAGGCGTCGCCGTTGCTCTGCCACCGGCTCGCCACCTCGTCGAGCTGTCCTACGCCCTCTGTGCTGAGGCCGTGCCCGGGCACGAAACTTCGCATGATTTTCGTGACGGCCAGTGCGTGCTGAAGCTCGGCGTGGTCGCCGCCATCATGTATTGCGTTTCTGAAGTATCTTTCGGCCTTGTCGTAATCCTTCGCGTCGAATGCGATCTTGCCGGCGAGGCTGTAGGATTCGGCAAGGCCGCGCCTGGAAGAGGGCCCGGCCTTCAACTCGCGGACGGCTTCCCTGTCGTTGCCCTGGCGGTGGTGCCGGAGGGCCTTGTGGTAGTGAGATATTGCAGAGCCTGCGGAAACGGCAGACCAGAGCACGAACGGGCTGAGCAGAAAGAACATAGCCGTGACGGCCGCCATAGCGACCAGGAACCTTGTGGTCTTGAGGATTTCCTTGATGAAGTCGATCATGCAGCTCGTCCTCCCTTAGTTCATGACCTTGCCCTTTATCGCGGTGACGGGCACGAGGTGCCAGCTTAGCCCGAGTTTTCTCGCGCTTGGGTTCTCGTATGTCAGGAGCACGTGGCCGCGCGGCACGAGTATCGTGTCTTCGCCCATTGCGGATACCACCGGCGCCTGCCCCCCGTACCGAAAGCTGTCGCCTTCGAGAGCAGCGATGCGGCCGGCCGCCGTCGACACACCCTTGCTGGAAGTGTGCGTGAAGCAGATTGTGTCGCCCGGGTCAAGCATGACCGTGCGCGCGGGGCGGTGATCGACCACGAGGATTGCCCCGGCATGGATCGACGGCTGCATAGCGATAAAGGTGCCGTCGACACGCATGCAACTGAAGGATCTGCCCATGTACACAAGGGTCAGCGCAACGGCAATGAGAACGAAGTACTTGACTGTTCCGCGAACGTAATTCAGTACGGAGCTTGCGGTCATGACAACTCCCGTGTGTTAAGGAGTGAGGCCGTTGGCCCGGCCCGAAGAGCCGCCACCCGGAACGTTGCTACGGTTGCACTACTACTTTCAAGCCGTGGCCGCTGCGGCTTGTTTCGAATCCTTCGACAATGCTGTCGAGCGGGATGCGTTTGGTTATCAGTTTTCGAGCGTCGATCTTGCGGCTGACGATGAGCGCCATCGCGCGGACGTAATCCGTGGCGTGCGAGGCAAACGCGCCGAAGACGGAAATCTCTCGATAGTGTAGCAAGTTGCTGTCGAACTCGATCGTGGGCTTGTCTTTGGGCAGGCCTGCAAAGAAGCTGATTCGTGCCCTCTTGGCGGCCATTTTCAGGGCCTGCTGCTGTGCGGGGGCTGCAGAGCATGCGGTTATGATGACGTCGGCTCCGGCGCCGTCGGTTTGCTCGAGGACCGCCCCCACGGGATCGGTCTTTGCGGCGTTGATGAAGACGTCGGCGTTGGTGGCCTGCTTTGCGAGGTCGACGCGTTCGTCCACGGTATCGATGATTATCACCTTGGTTGCGCCGTAGCTCTTGGCGAGTTCGGCGTGCATGCATCCGATTGGGCCGGCGCCCATTATCACTGCGGTGTCGCCGAGGGTGGTCTTGAGGTATTCGGCTCCGTTGATGCAACAACTCAGCGGCTCGATGAGTGAACCCTCGTCGAACTCGAGCGAATCAGGCGCGACAATTACGTTTCCCTGCGCTACGGCCTGGGCGTTTATGAGCACGTATTCGGCGAACCCGCCGGAAAAGTCGTACCCGATGGCCTTGAAATCGACGCACAAGTTGTGTGCGGCGGCCCGGCAAAACTTGCACCTTCCGCATCCTACCGGCGTTACTACTATAGCCTTGGAACCTTCCTGGTATCCGCTGACGTCCTTGCCGACCTGCTCGATTGTGCCGGCGATCTCGTGGCCGGTTACGGTCGGCGGCACAACGTTTTTCTGGCCGTTGTAGAATATGCGCACGTCGGTACCGCAGATAGCGCAGGCCTCAACCTTGATCAGCATTTCGCGGGGCCCGCAGTCGGGCTTGGGCAGGTCTCGTATTTCGATCTTCTCGGGTCCGAGGTACACGGCGGCTTTCATGATGGCTCCTGCATTGTGATTAAAGAGGTCCTACTCTCTTATAAGAATTATACCATTCTTACGCGGGATATCAAGTGTTAAAGGGCGGGCGATCGGGCTTGGCCGGCGGCGCGTTTGCACTGTCGCGAGATCGGCCTGAGCAATGAGAATGCACGACGGAGCGCCTATAGTCGATCTTTTTTTCTTTCCCGGTTTGCCAAGACTGCCGAAAATCAAGTAATACTTTCGTTTGATCTCAGCTCGAAGCCGGTACTGGCCCGCGGGAGGACCCAGCAATGGCACACACAGATGACGAGCAGTCGTACAGCTCCAGAAAGTACAAGCGGTTCACAAAGGATTGCAGCATACGCTTCAGCGTTGTTGAACCTGACAAGATGACCAACCAGGCAAAAGCGATAGACATAAGCGGCGGCGGCGCCCGCATCAAGTCGGACTGCGATATTCCCTTGGGCTCGATTCTGACGTTGGAGATTCTGCTGCCTCATAGCCGCAATCCCGTTGTGGCTCTCGGAAAGGTTGCGTGGCTTAAGAAGAACAGCGACGGCACTTTCGAGCAGGGAATCGAGTTTTGGGGAATGGGCCACGCCGATGCGGAAGACGCTTCAATGGCGCCGTTTGAAGCAACACGCACCGAATAGGCAAGCTATTGCCGGGTGGCGGGCGCGTCGCACGCAGACACAAGCCCGGGCCGGCAGCCTCCAACACCACGGATACGGCGGGGCAGGAAAGAAGTGGATGGTTTTGGATGCATAACATGGGTTGCTCGAGCAAGAAGGTGTACGTTTAATGGCTAAGAAGCGCAACCAGACAGCAGGCAACGTTATCCCCAGCAGCAAGGCCAGGCGTCGGTACCCGCGGTTCAGCAAGGACGCCGTGATCCACTACAAGATTCTCGAGCTGGATGAAATGCCCCACCGCGGCGAGACAATAAACATCAGCGGCGGCGGTGCGCGGTTCAAGTCCGAGTCGGAGATACCCTCCGGTTCTGTTGTCGCCGTGGAAATCACCCTTCCCAAGGCCGACGCGCCCGTGTTGGCAATGGGCAAGGTGGTCTGGTCGAAGCAAAACGCAGACGGCGTCTACGAAAACGGCATCGAATTCTGGTGGCTGGGCTATCGGGGCGACGGGAATACATCCACGACGCCTTTCGGCACCACCAGCACCTGAGAAGGCGGCTGCCCAGGCACCAACGTCTTTGGCGCAGCGTGGTGATCGCCACCGATGTCCGCGAGAAAAGGTCAACACATAGCAGAGAGCCTCGACATCCAATGCCCGACGAACAAGATGGCAGAGTACACAACCCTCTCACAGACCCCGTGACCAAGAGGCGGCACACCCGGTTCGGCAAGGTTTGCCCGATGCGCTACAGGATCCTCCGTCTCGACGAGATGCCCTATCGCGGCAGGACGGCGAACATGAGCGGCAGCGGCATCTGCTTTCGGTCGGATTTCAGCATCGGGACAGGCAGGACCATAGCGCTGGAATTACCGTTTCCGAATGGACGGCTGGTGGCGGTTGGGAAGATCAGATGGGCGAAAAAGGTGAAAGAGGGCTGCTACGAGAACGGTGTCGAGTTTCTGTCTGTGAGACGCCAGGAGAAGGAAACAAAGGGAGTGGAATCTCTCGACAGCCTTGTAGACTCGATCGAGAATAAGGGCATCACTTCGGCCAAGAAGATCTACTGAAACGGGCGCTTGCCACCCACAGCTCAACGAATCGGCACCGGCCCTTCGATCTTCGTTCTTCTTACCACGTCTTGTTTCCGAATCGCGCCGTGGGTGTCGGCGTGTACGATTCTGGCCGCAGAGGATTGCTTGAGGGTGCGAAAGACTCTGAGCCGGCCGACTATTCTTCCTCGTCGGATAACGTCGAAGTCGTCGCCGTCGGCCACCGCGTCTGCCCGGCCAACGTTGATCATCACTATCTTTTCCTCGGGCTTGACGTGTGTTACGGTGCCGAAGACCTGCGAAGCGTCGATGGTTACCTCTCCCGCCTTGTATTTTCGATACCACTCGCGCCATGCAGCAATGCTCCGGTCCTTCGCCTCCGTGTTCGCCGATGCTTCGAACGCCAGATCGACCCTGCACAGTTTTCTAAGCTTCTCGGCGGCCCTGGTTGCAATGAAGGTCTGTTCGTCGGCGAGGCGCTCGATGAGTGCGGGTATCAGCTCGAGAGAATCCAGCTTCACCATCTCCTCTACCGCGCGTGTGCGCAAGAAGCCGTTTGGCCGGCGCGAGAGGCGGATGAGTACCGGCAGAGCCGTCTCGTTCCGGCCGTGTGCAATCAGCGTTACGGCGGCGTTGAGCCTCACGAACGGGTCTTCGTCTGTCAGTGCTTTTTCGAGCATCTCGCGGGATTGCTCACTCCGGAATTCGGCGAGTATCTGCAGTGCGCGGATTCGCATTTCGCCGCGGGTGGAGCCCGCCCGCACAAGCGCCTCCACCGAGTTGAGCGTCGGCGCGTCGTAAACCGGCAAGTAGCGATAGTACACCTGCAGGTTCATCGCGTTCATGGCGGTCGAGTAGACGCGTCCGGCCGCCTTGCCCAGCCACTTGCCCGCGGGGTCCCAGCTTCCTCGTGCGCATCCTTTTTGCCTTTGTCGCCGCACGAGCATGTCGCGGAGGCTGTCGTTCCACTGCCGCCAGTTGTCGCCGCCCGCCTGAAACATTGCCAGAGTGCCGTAGTACCAGTAGTACATGTTGTGGTATGCATCCAGGGGCAGGAGTTCCCATCGCGGCAGATTTCGCCGCATCAGGAAGTATTGCTTCCTGAGCACCTCCGCGTCGATGGGCCATCCGAGGAACTGCCTTGCGAGCGCCCCAACGGCAATCATGCCCGGCCCGGCGCGGCCGGCGCCAATGCCCTGGTCGGAGTAGATCACCTCGGCGTTGTCCCTGGTCATTCGATGAAAATGTGCGAGCATTCCGTAGGTGGTTGTCCACGGCACCTCGATGCCGGCGGCCGACGCGCTCTTGAGCGCCATCACGGCGAAGCCCGTTATCGAGGTGTCGTTGCGGCCGGTCCGCGCGGCGGTGTAATCCCATCCTCCTCCCGGCTGCTGTGCGGCGGTGATGTAGCCGACGGCCCGCTCGAGCGGCTGGTGCAGGGCTTGGTCTTCGGCGAGGATGCGCGCCTCGGCAATGGCGAGCGTGGCTATGCAATGATTATACATTTCGTAGCTGGAGGCCGGCCCGATGCGGCCGGAGTCGTCTTGGGTGCGAAGCAGGCGCCGCACTCCGCGCGCAATGGTTCGCCCAAAATCCGTTGCGTCGGCCTGGTGGTGGCCGCCACTGAGGAAAGCAAGAAGCGCCAGGCCCGTGAGGCCCGTATCGATGCCGTTGTTGCTGCCCCTGCCTCCGCAGCCGGGCCCGCCGCGGCAATTCCGCCCAAAGCCGATGCAGCTCCAGCTTCCGTCCGCGGCCTGGTGGCGCATCAGCCATTGAAGCGCCAGCTTCACGGCGCTTTCCGACTCTTCGGTTCCGCCGTATTTCTGAACTGAGGTTTGCCTGCCGCCGGGTGTGCGGTTCTCGACCGTCGAGGCGTGGCCCTTGTTGCCCAGGGCCAAGGTGGGTTTTCGAGGTGCCAGATCGGGCAGCTCCACCTCCACAGCGGCCTCGCCGGGGTCCGGCGCGTCGATTTCCGCCTCTACGGGCTCTTGCGGCGGGGTTCCGCTCTCTTCGGCCTCCTGCTCGATTATGGCCTCCTGCTGCTTCTCGATGGCGGAAAGCAGCTCGCCCAGAGGATCGTGCGGTCGGATCTCGCGGAGGTCGACGGTTATGTTTTCGGTCGGCGAGGGTCGCCGCGTCACGGGGAAAAACCCAAACTGCGAGAGGATCAGCAGAAGAATGAGGTGCGTTATCCCGGAGGCGAGCAACACCGGCGCCCATTGAAGTGAGCGCAGCCGGCGAGGCGTTCTCGGCCTGCTCGCGGCCCTGGAGCCCGTGTCACTTATTCTTCCAGGTGAGCTGCCCATTTACCTTCGAGCTCCCGCAGTGATTGCATCTCGTACACATCGGCAAACGCCTTCTCAGCGGAGAGGGTCTTGAGGGCGGTGATCAGCCGCCGGATTCTCTCCATTCCTCCATTCTGTATGAGCATGTCGACAAGGCTGTAGGCGGACGCGTACAGGCGGTCGTTCTCGCCTTTAGTGTCCGCGCGGAAATCAGCGGCGAGCAATTGCCGCAAAGGCATCCGTCCGCCGTCTCGGAGGATCTGCCAATATGCTCCGGCAGCCGCTTCTTGGCGCACCGCGAGGCCCTCGTCGAGCCAGCGAGGCATGCTGCCTGCCGCCTTGGCCAGCATCACGTGCGCGAGCTCATGCGGGACAATATTCGCCAGTATACCAGGCGCTCCGTGATATGTCCAAACACATTTGCCCGAGCTGTGCCCGCCGCCGAATCTGTTGCCGGTGGCGGCCACGAATTCATCCCTGTTGCGCAGCACCCGAATGACAAACGGCCCGGCTGCCTCGCACCCGAGCTGGGCTGCGAGGCGCTCTCGGATGGCGGGCAGTTCGTCGACGAGTCGGCGGCCGAGCCGCGCATCGTGGAAGTATATCTCGAGCCCGGGCAGCTCGGCCTTCTGCATCGCGCCGAGCTGTGCGGGGGCGGCGTCTTCGACGGGGGCGGCGTCTTCGATCCGGAGGTTGGCCCTTATAAAGCTGCGAAGCTCGTCGATCTTGTCGATGCCGCCGTCGAATGGCACCCGGCCATCCACAATTTTCTTGTACTGGGCGAAGGCGTCTTTGTCGCGGCCGAGCTTGCGATAGATCTCGCCCAGCATGAATCGCGCGTAATCGTTGTCGGGGCGGCTTGTTAGCTCCGATCGGAGCACCCTCAGTTCGGCGAGTGCCCGGCGCTCGCCGGCTTCGGCCTTCTTGAGCAGCGCGGTCGCATGGGGGTCGGCGGGCCTGATAACCAATGCCCGCCTGAGCAGCTCCGCCGCGCGGGCCGGTGAGCCGTCCGCGTGGAGGCCCCGTGCGGCGCTCACGCACAACTCAACGTACTTATCCTGTATTGCCTTGTTTGAGCAGCCCGCCCGCAAGGCGCTGTCGAGGATCGTCGCCGCAGTGGCCGGGTGGCGCCCGCGAATGCGCTTGAGGTACCACTGTGGGTTTTCTTCTTTCCTGATTTCCCTGATGTTGTCGGTGCTGAGGCTGATCTCTCCGGGCAGGAGGTCGAAGCGCACGGCGGCGTCTGTTCTATTTATGATTTCACCCCGCAGCTCGCCGCCGGCCTCGAGGGCGATAACATCGAGGGCCCGCGCATGAAAGCCGGCTGCGGCGAGGAGCGCCAGCGCTTGTATTAGTATTGCGATACGATTCATCATCAAGCCTGCGGCAATGTGTCTACTTTTCTTGTCGGCACCGGCGTCGAGCAGGCGCGCCGGCTTTGCGGGTGTTCAGCCATGCGATGCGGGCCTGTTCGTCGGCGTGTTTCTCGGTGGTTCTTGTGTCGGCGGCAAGGCCTGCGGCGAAAGCGGTGTCGCGAAGCGCCCTGGCCCGGCCGCTGGCGGGATCAAGCTCGAGCACGTTCTCGGCAAGTGATCGCGCCTCGTCGCAGCGCGCGTCGGCGAGCAGAACGCTTCCTTTCTCGAGCAGGATCTCGAGCCGCCCGGCGCTGCGGTCGCGCGAATGCTGATCGCGCGCGCGGGCGTCTTCTTCCGCTTTGCGCCGCTTGAGTTCTCTTTCACGGTCTTGCCGGGCTTTGCGCCGCCGCTGGGCTGTCTTGATTAGTTCCTCGGTTCGCGACCTGTACGACTCGAACTCATCCTTATCCACGTAAGGTGCGATCCACTTCGCAAGCTCGCGGACCCTTTCGAGGCGGTCGATGGCGTCGTCGTAATCGCCGTCGTCTATCAGGCTCTCTGCCTTTTCGAGGGCCAGTTTCATTTCGTCCTGGGGTTCAACAAGAGGAGTTTCGTGGCTGCACGTAATGATCTTCAGGAATCTCTTATCGCGGAGGCCGAGGATGGTGTTGCACTTGCGAAGGTGCTCTTTGGCTGTAAGGTTGCCTGGCTCGTATGCGAGGGCTTTCTCGAACTCGGCTTTCGCCTTGTCAAACTCAAGCTCGTCGAAGAGCGCGATGCCGGTCTTCGTGTGGTGCTCGGCAAGGAAGGTATCGCGCTGTTTCCTGATTCGGCCTTGCGTGCTGACTTGATCGAGGAGCTTGCGGGCGGCTTCCTCATCGGCGCGGTCGGGTGCGTCTTGCGCCGCGTCGCTCTCATCCTGCTTTTGGGGGGTTCCCTTCCCTTGAGGCGTTTCGGGCGGTGTTGTTTTCCCGGCGTGTGCGGTGCAGGCGGCAAGGACAATTGCCATGGCCGCCGGCAGCCATGCTATTTCGATTCTTCTCCATGCGCACATCATTGCAAACACTCCTTTCATTTGGGGAAAAGGCAACCATTTGCATTCCCGTCGCTGTTCAGGATCTGTTTGCTGTCCGCGCCGTCCGTGAAGAGGTCCGTGGGCTTCGGGTCGGGCGCTTTCACGCCGCGTTCCTGTGTGGGCCTGGCGGCCCGCCGCGGGCGGCGCGGCCGTTCGAGCTATGGGCGGGCGCCCGCAGCAGCCGGGTTTGGCTGCCTGCGGGCGTGTGCCGTCGTCGCATGTCGGGCTGAGGCGGTGAGTGCGGGCCACTCACTCCATTCCTGCATCGTCCCACGTGCCGGGAGCGATGGTTCTCTTGATGAACTCGATGAGCCTTTCCGGGGTGAAGGTGCTTTCGCCGGTATCTTCTCCGCCGTTCCAGTCGTCCCAATCCGCTCCAACCTCGGTGCTGCCGCCGGTTCCTCCGCCCAGTGAGGTGCCTACGCGGTCGCGCAGCTTGAGGAGGTTGCCGGGGAAGTCCTTGACCTCGAGCGTTACATCGGTCACGTCGTAAAGCTTCAGTTGCGGCTTGCCTCCCACCTTCTGCTCGGTGCTGATGTAGATGCTCTCGCCCTGGAGGGCATACTTCAGATCCACACCCTCCAGCACCCAATCGAGAGCCAGGCTCAGTTTCATCTCCGCTACCTTCAGCGTTACGTCGGGATTGGCAAGCTCGGCGACCGCCTCTTCATCGAGGACAATGTTGGCGCCGGTTATCTGCTGCAGGAATGCCACAACGTCGCGGAGAGGCGTCTCTACGAAGTCGAAGGTTACCCTCTCTTCGAGTGTGCCCCGCAGCTCCTCCATCCACGCCGGGTCTTCTTCTTCGGCTGTTCCGATCGGGTCAATTGTGCGCTTGATGATCTCGGCCCAGTTGTCGGGGTAGACCATCAGCCGGCTGTGCGGAATCTGCGCTGCTCTGGCC
>JABMSA010000360.1 GCA_013202185.1 Planctomycetota bacterium | reverse complement strand
TCTGCAAGGACCTGGGCTTCGACGTTTTCCTCCAAGCACTCAGGGACCAGCACGTGCAGCCGGAAGACGTGGCCGGGGTGCTCGTAGAGAGCTTCCAGGGCGGCGACGCCAATTTCGCGCCCGCGCAATACGTGCGGCAACTCGCCGAGTGGTGCCGCGAACATGACGCCGTGCTGACAATGGACGAGATTCAGGCCGGCTTCGGCCGCACGGGCAAGCTGTTTGGCTTCGAGCACTACGGGGTGGTGCCGGATCTGGCATGCTTCGCGAAGGGGATGTCAGGATCGCTGCCGCTGTCGGCCGTGATGGGCAGGCAGGATCTGCTCGACGGCTTTCCGCCGCGCAGCATGACGACCACCTTCGGCGGCCACCCGGTGTGCGCGGCGGCGGCGCTGGCCAACCTCGAGCTGATCATCAACGAGGGCCTGCCCGCGCGCGCGGAGAAGACAGGCCGGCTGCTGCACACCGAGCTCGAGCAGATTGCCGCAAGACATCCGGAGATTGCCTTCGTGCATGGACGCGGCCTGGTGGCGGCGGTGCATTTCGTGAAGCCCGGCACAACAGAGCCCGACCCCGACCTCGCTTTTCGCATCGTTGAATCGTGCGTGCTGCAGGGCCTTATGCTGTTTGCACCGGTGGGCTGGGGCGCGGCGTCGATCAAGATATGCCCGCCGCTGATAATCGAGGAGGATGCAGTGAGAGAAGGCGCTGAACTCCTCGCTGGTGTCATCGAAAATGAGAAGGGGGTAAGCTGAGCGCCAAACATCCGCAGTGAGAACTCACCGGGACGGCAAGGCTTGCCTTTGGCAAGGCGGGGTACTTGGGCCCTGCCTGTCCTTTCCGTTTGCGCGATCTGATCGCGTTTTACAAGGAGCCGAAGCATGAAGCTCACGATCCTTCGAATTCTCTTGCCGGCGGCGCTGCTCTGCGGATGTGAGGCCCGCCAGATGAATCTCAGATCGCCGGATCTCGGAATCGCCGCCCAGAGAAGGCGCCCGGTTACCGAAGAAGATATTCAAAAGGCCTTCGGTCAGCGCCCGACCATAAAGCCCGACAGCATTATCGGTATCGCTTGCATTGAGCAGGACACCGAATCCGGCGCCATGGTGCGCGCGCTGTCGATTGACGAGAGCAAATCGTGGCAGGCGGTTTTCCAGGACGAGTACCTGGTTGCCGAGATTGTCTCTCTTTCTTCGCCGTCGGCGCCGTCGGCGAGAGACATGCGCCTCTTGCGAAAGAACGCCGCCACGCTCAATTGCGACCTCCTGCTGGTTTACGGGGTTACATGCGATTACTCGCGCCGCCCAAACCCGCTGTCGGTGCTGTATGTGACGGTGATCGGAGCGTTCTTCGTGCCGGGCGACTCGATCACCGCCGCGAGCAGAGCAAGAGCCGCGCTGTTGGACGTTCGCACGGGGCACGTGTATGGCACCGTGGAAGGCACCGCCACCGAGAACACGGTTATGCCATTGGTATGGATCAACGGAAGCCTGCCGCAAATATATCGAAGGTGCTCGTCTCGGGCACTCAGGGACGCTCGCGAAAAACTGCGCCCGATCATCGAGCGCCTTCGAGGTGAGAACGTGCAGATCACAGACTGACCAGCCCCAACAGACAACGCGCACGGCGGGCATTCGCCGGTCGAGCTTTCAAACTGCAAATGAAAGGCTACAGGGATGAACTGCGAAAGACTTCAGGAACTGCTGGGACGCATGCGGCAGGTGAAGCTGGCGATAGCCGGAGACTTCTTCCTCGACCAATACTTGATCATCGACCCGAAGCTCGCGGAGATATCGGTTGAAACAGGCCTGCCCGCACAGCAGGTGGTGGAGCTTCGCCCCAGCCCCGGCGCCGGCGGATCCGTCACCACAAAGGTCGCGGCGCTCGGCGTCGGCACAATCCATGCCGTCACGGTGCTCGGCGACGACGGCAACGGATACGACCTGACAAAGGAACTCAAGAAGGCCGGCGTGCGACTCGATCATGTCTTCACTCGGCCGGACCGTTTCACGCCCACCTACGGCAAGCCGATGCTGAGACGCCCCAACGGCACCGAAGAGGAAATCAGCAGGATCGACGTCAAGAACCGCGATCCGCTCCCGGGCGATGCCGAAGAATCGATCATCAACTCCCTGCAAACACTCGCCGGAGAAGTGGACGGCATCATCGTCGTCGACCAGGTCGAGCAGCCAAACTGCGGAGTGGTAACCGACCGCGTGCGCGAGGAGGTGGCGAGGCTGTCGGGCATTGTTGTTTTCGCGGACAGCCGCAGCCGGATCGGACAGTTTCGCAACGTCATGATGAAGCCGAATTTCCGCGAGGCTGCGCGGGCGCTGCAACAAACCGAAGCCGACGAATCGGAAGAGAAGGCAAAGGCAATGGCGCAGCAATTGGCCAAGACGAACGGGCGCGCCGTTTTCATAACGATGGGCCCCAGGGGGCTGATCGCGGCCGACGGCGACGCCGTGCACACCGTGCCCGCATTTCCGGTGGAGGGAATGATCGACACAACCGGCGCCGGCGATACCGTGACGGCGGGGATTGTGTCGGCCTTGTGCGCGGGCGCAACCATCGACGAGGCGGCCGAAGCGGGCAACCTCGCGGCGTCGATCACCATCAAGCAGCTCGGCACCACCGGCACGGCCGGCCCGCGGCAGATGATCGAAGCGCTCGAGCGTTACCGGCGATAGATAGCGTGGAATTCGCGCGGCACGGCCCCGTTCGACGTCGACCACTTCCTTCTCTCCTCCGGATTCGACGTGGTTGCCACGGCAGAGGGCGGCGGCCCCCCGATCAGGAAGTTTGCCTGGATTGAGAAGGCACCATGAAGCGGCCCGGCGCGGCCGATATGCCTTTTTCTTTCGGCGAGGAATCCTTGCCAACTGGTATCAAGAACTCTTGGGCTCTTGGCGCGGGATCGGTATTGTGCCTGCTTGGTGAACAGTTGTGTGAGGATATGACTGAAGGTGGGAGGTGGGGCGAAAATAAAGCCGCGTGCCGTTTATCATGCCTTACGACCGGTTCCGAAGGGGCTATTTTGCACTGTCAAGGAGGTAGAGGGCAAAATATGCGCTTGGCCGTGATAGGGAGGGGCTTGTTCGCTCGGATAAACGACACGCGCTATTCGGTTTTCAATCCGCGGATGCCTTCCGATGAAGGCGTCGCTATTTCTTCTTGGCTTTCTTCTTCGTTGCCTTCTTGGCGAC
>JABMSA010000359.1 GCA_013202185.1 Planctomycetota bacterium | reverse complement strand
GTCCAATGCCGGCCGCCGTTCGGGTAGGTTGGCCGAGCTGCGAAGCCCGCCCCTACCGCGTCCATGCGCATTTTTCATCCTGCCGCGCGCCGGTCTGCAATGTGGCGCAGGAATCCGTCCGGCGACGATGCGGATCATGTCAAACGTAGGGAGATTCGAGACGCGACGGCAAAGAGGGCATGGGAACACTATACATGGGGCAAGTGCCAGGCCGCCCTTTCAGGGCTCTTGTTTTGTTGTCAGGGTTCTTTGTCAGTTCGGCCAGTGTTCCCATCATAGTCTCCTTGTGCGTTCATCGCGCGGCTGCGGCAGAGGCTGCGTGAGAGCCCGTTACTTACGTGTCCTTCGTCGGGGGCGTGGCTTTCGGTGCGGCCTCGGCTAGTTCCGTGACTGCCTTGTTGATGCGGACAGGCTTCTCGTCGCCGCGGCTGGCATCCCAGCGGTCGCTCTTGCACTTGGGGCAGATTCGGGGGTAGCCCTTGCCTTTGGGCCGCCACTCGTGGCCGCAACTCTGTTTCTCGCACTTGTAGTATTGGACTGCGTGTGTTGGGTCTCCTATCGACTTGGGCCGACCCGTCTTTCCGTCGCGCCTGGTGGCATCGAGCTGGCCGTACTTGCACTTCGGGCACACTCGCGGGTGTCTGGCGCCTTTTCGCTGCCATTGGTGGCCGCAGCCCTTCCGCGTGCACTGGTAGTAATGGGCCGTGTAGGTTCGCGTTACTATCGACACTGGTTGTTCCTTTCACTTTGCGATTTCGGTTACTTTGTGGCCGGCGGCCCAGAGCCAGTCGGCGACTAGTTGGCGGTGACGGAATTCGCCGGGCTTTTCCCAGCAGAGCAGGATGGCGCCTTCTTCGAGGCGCTTGGCGAGGTGGTTGGGATCGAGGCCGGCGCCAGCCGTGCGCGTCGCCACGGCGAACAGCACCCCGCCGCAAAGATCACAAGTACTCTTGTGACCGCATGATGTCCAATTACTCTGTGTCTCATTCTGGTTGCTCCTTTCGTGTTTCTGCTATACGATGCGTTGCTACTGCGCATGTGTCGATCTGTGCTGCAATCTGATCTGCGGAACGGGGCGGCGTCCATTGTGAGATGCAGTTCTGCTCTTGAGTGTTTCATAGCGCACCGCTTTTGCTTGTCGAGTCTATCTGGGATTCCCACGACGACGTGGCCCAGAGACATTGTCTTCACATACTATACGGTACGGAGCGTGGTGTGTCAAGTAAAAAGATGGATTTGGCCACGGTGGGCATGGCAACGGCTGCTCGTGGGGCAGCTTCGCCGAGCTGTGGCTCGGCAGGCCACATGAGTGTTCGCCGGGGCGGCCGACCTACTCGGGGAGCAGGCGCCCCGCCGATTCATCTCATCTTTATGATCTGCGCAATCTGCGGAAAAGCAATTGTTGTTGAATGCCGGAAAACACACGCCTAAAAAAACACACCCGCGATTTGACATTCGAGGTTTTCTGGGGTATAATGGCTTTTGGGAGCAGTGTTTGCACGTGTTGGCCGCGAAAAGCGGACCAGGACATGCACTGGGCGCCGAGCAGAACACGATATTGCATTCGGATGCCCTCGAACATTCCGACATCGTCAGAAATGTAAACGCTGGTTGGGGAGTCAACTTCAGTGTGATCTGGACAGCACGTATCAGAAAGGTGGAGTCCATTTGGAGGGTGACTGTTCGGGAGATATGCCGGTCGCCGTCAACATCGCGGCGTTGAACAGAACCGTCCTGATAGGCGACTAGGCAGCTACCATTCCCAAATGATAGTCCTTGCGAAAGTGGCGCCCTCCTCGGCGCCGCTTTCGCTTTCTTCATGAAATCCGCATGGTACCGAAGGCAATGCGAGAGTCTGACTCGGGCTGCCGTCCTCGCCCCCAGCAGCGCCATGGTTCAATCGGAACCACCACCACAAGAACAGATACGCCCAAGAAAATTCCCCCCCCAGCTTGACATTCGAACGTTTCTGTGTTATAATGCCTTGGACAAGCAGCGACCGAACGCGTTGCCCGCGGAAATCGGACCGGCACATGCACTATCCGACACACAACGCGATATTGCATTCCGAATACGAAGAACAAGGGAATATTGCGGTAAGTTCTTGGCGCACAATAACGTGCAAATGGTGCAGAAGGCTTTTTTTGTCTTGTAAGGAGAATTGGCATGAGCAGGTGCTTGTATTTGACCTTGACAGCGGCGCTGGTATTGGCCCTCGGGTCGACAGCGATGGCAGATATTCCGAAGACGATCAGTTTCCAGGGGCGCCTGGCAGACGATTCGGGCGCGCCGATCAACGGCAACGTGAATCTGACACTCGTCATCTACAGCGCGGGGGGCGCTAGCCTCTTCGGAGAAACGCACACCGGGCTGGCCGTAACCGACGGAGTGTTCAACGTGCTCATCGGCAGCCAGACGGTAGGCGGCGTGCCCTCGAGCGTGTTTGCAAGCGCCGACCGCTCCGTTGGGTTGTCGGTCAACAGCGACGCGGAGATGACACCGCGCCTGCCGCTTTCGGCCGTGCCGTATGCATACGTGGCCGAGAGCGCCCAGACCTTCGAGGTGCCGCAGAGCATCTCGGCTTCCAACAACGCAGCACTTCTGCACATCTCGAACACAGGAAGCGGCGACGCCGTCGTCGGCACCGGCTCGGCGGGCAAGGGCGTGTATGGCCATAGCAACGGCGACTACGGCGTATATGCCGGCAGCACCAGCGGGCCGGGCGCCATTTACGGGCAGGCCGGGGGTGCAGGGGCGCGCGGCGTGCGCGGCGTCGCTACCGGCACCGGCTCGACCGTGGGCGTGATGGGCGAGGCTATGGGCTCGACAGAAGGCATAGGAATGGTCGGTAACGGCGGGAATCGCGGTATGCAGGGCTATGGGCAATACGGTCACGGTGTGTATGGAACCACCGCCGCAACCAGCGGCACGAACTTCGGCGGCTACTTCGTAGGCAATTCACACTTTGGCGGTGGCGTGTACGGTTCGTCCATACAGGGTACCGGCGTGAAGGGTGAACACACCCATGCCACGCTCACCAGCCCTGGGGTTTTCGGGAATAACACCGGTTGGGGAGCCGGGGTACTCGGATGGGCGACAAACGCGGCCTCTGCGGCCGTGCACGGCCAGCACCAGGGGGCAGGGCCCGGCGGCAAGTTCAGCAGCGATTCCGGGCCTGCGATAGTTGCCGAGGGCGAGGTACAGGCTGAGAAGATCACCTACACTACGGCGCGCGAGCATTACCTGAGCCTCGGATCGATGGACTTCGCGCCCGGCAGCAATGAAGATTTCGTGAACAGCTATGCCAATTACGGGGCAAATATCGCCCACACCGGCGCCGGTGCGATCGCGGCGGCAGTTCACCTACCGCACGGCGCCACGGTCACGGTCTTCAAGGTTTACTATCGCGACATTGCCCCCGGCAATATGAGCATCGAACTTCAGCGGACAGGTTGGTCCCCAATGGCCGAGATCACGACCTCCGGCACTCCCGGCACCACCAGCGGCACCGACACCAGCATCACCGACCCTGTGGTCGATAACCTGAACCACGCATACGCTGTGCGTGTCTATTCAACCAACTGGCCCGGGCCCCTCAATCAGGATCTCAGGATCATCCGCGCCGTCATCACCTACACGATCACAGAAGCCGAGTGATCGGCACAGGCTGCACTGCGCGGGCAGTCTTCGAAAAGGCACCACGGCGGCGCGATGACTGGCATCGCGCCGCCGTGGTGTACATGACCAGGAGCCCGTTCCGGATGGCGTTGTAGAGACGTTCCGGTCGCCCGTCTCCTCCCGGACGCCCTCCTAATCGTCGTCGTCATCGTCGTCGTCGGACTGGTTTTATGTAGTTTTGTGGGCGGGAAACTTTTGGCAAAAAGTTCCCCCCAACCGGCCTTCGCAGGCAGGGGTTCGGTGGGCCTGCAGGATCATAGACCCATTGCGCCTGTTGCATGTGTTGCGCCTGTTGCGCCTGTTGAATCTGTTGCACCTGTTGCGTCTGTCGTCGATTTTGCATCTTTTGCATCTTTTGCATCTGTTACAGGTTTTGCATCTGTTGCAGCTGTTGCAGCTGTTGCACCTGTTGCATTTGTTGCATGTGTTGCATCTGTTGCATGTGTTGCACCTGTTGCGTCTGTTGCATGTGTTGCGGGTGTGTTGGTGATG
>JABMSA010000358.1 GCA_013202185.1 Planctomycetota bacterium | reverse complement strand
GTACGAGTTCCTCGACCGGCTAATCAGCATAGCACTGCCGCGAATCCGCGACTTCCGCGGGCTGTCGCCCAATTCATTCGACGGCCACGGAAACTACACGCTGGGAATCGACGAACAGAACGTATTCCCCGAGGTAAACGTCGACAAGATGGAATTCGTGCAGGGGATGGACATAACAATCGTGATATCGGGCCACTCCGACGAGCAGTCCAGAGAACTGCTCCGGGAATTCGGGATGCCCTTCGCCTCATAGGAAAACTCTGATGGCACGCAAAGCCCTGGTAGAGAAATGCAAACGGGAACCGAAATTTAAGGTCAGGAAATACAACCGCTGCCAGCTTTGCGGCCGGCCCAGAGGCTACCTGCGGAAATTCCGCATTTGCAGAATATGCTTCAGGATGCTCGCCTCCAAGGGCGAGATCCCCGGAGTCAGAAAAGCAAGCTGGTAAAACAGGAGAAGATTTTGAATAAGCGCACGCTGTGCCAGGAGTACGCTCAGCCATGATGACCGACCCGGTAGCCGATATGCTGACCAGAATACGAAACGCCGTGTCCGTCGACAAACAGGCGGCCAACATGCCCTACTCGCGCCTCAAGCACGACATCGCCAAGGTAATGCGGCGCGAAGGATACATCGAAAACTTCAAGGAAAGCGGCGAAGGCATACATAGAATTCTGCGCATATACCTTCGATACGGGCCCGAAGGCGAAAAAGTAATAAACAGCATCAAGCGCATAAGCAAGCCCGGCAGACGCATGTACGCCAAGGCCGACGAACTTCGCAAGAGCCGCGTGCTCAACGGCCTCGGCGTGGCCATCGTCTCTACGCCCAAGGGCGTGCTCAGCGATCGCGAATGCCGAAAAGAAAACGTCGGCGGCGAAATACTATGTGAAATCTGGTAAGCCGCCTTCTCGCGGAGTGGACAAATGTCGAGAATAGGAAAAAAACCCGTACCAGTGCCAAGCGGCGTACAAATCGCCATAAACAACGGCACCATCCAAATAAAGGGGCCAAAAGGCGCACTCGAGCAGCGCATCCCCGCAGGAGTTGCAGTGCAGCACGACCAGGCCGACGGCAGCATCAAGGTCACCAGGCAATCCGACGCCCGCCACCTGCGCGCACTCCACGGCCTCGCACGCAGCCTCATCAACAACATGGTAACCGGCGTCACCGACGGATTCTCCAAGTCGCTCGAGGTCATCGGCGTTGGTTACAGCGCCAAGGTGCAAGGCAAAGAACTCGTGCTCGCCGTGGGATTTGCCCACACAGTCAACATGCCCATACCCGAAGGGCTCGACGTAGCCGAACCCAAAACAACCAGCGTAGCCATGCCGGGCATAGGCTCGGTGCCGGTAACCGCAATCACCATTTCCGGCACCGACAAACAGAAGGTGGGCCAGTTTGCAGCCGACGTGCGTGCCGTAAGACCGCCCGAGCCCTACAAGGGCAAAGGCATTCGATACAAAGGCGAAGAAGTGCGCAGGAAAGTCGGCAAGGCAATGGCCGGAGTCGAATAACAACTGCAAAAGGCGTAGAAAGACCGATGGATCATCAAAAGGCAAAATGGCGTCGACGCAGGCGAAGAGCCTACCACGTGCGCAAAAGAGTAAACGGCACCGCCCAACGACCGCGGCTCAGCGTGTATCGCAGCCTCACCAACATCTACTGCCAACTCATCGACGATGAAGAAGGCAAGACACTTCTGGCCGTATCCACACGCTCGCCCGAACTCCGCAAGCAAGTGAGCTACGGCGGCAACGTGGAAGCCGCATGCACATTGGGCAAGGCACTGGCCGAAAAAGCACTCAGCCAGGGAATACAGCAAGCAGTATTCGACCGCGCCGGATGCAAATTTCACGGTCGTGTCGCCTCCCTGGCCAAGGGCGCGCGCGATGCCGGGCTGAAAATATAATGACACCGCACCCAACCGCCCAGGAGACATTCGGTGGAATATAACAACGAACAGCGGTCGTCGGAGCTCGAGGAAACCGTCATAAAAATATACCGCTGCGCCAAAGTCGTGAAAGGCGGCAGGCGGTTCAGTTTCGCCGCGCTCGTTGTCGTTGGCGACCAACAAGGCAGGGTGGGCCTGGGCTACGGCAAGGCAAACGAAGTGCCATCTTCCGTTGAAAAAGGCGTGGCCGACGCAAAGAGAAAAGTCGAGACCGTTTCACTCGAGGGCGGCACCCTCCCCCACTCGGTGGTGGGCCATTTCGGAGCGTCCAAAGTATTCATGAAACCCGCATCCGACGGAACCGGCGTCATCGCCGGGGCCAGCGTGCGGGCCGTAGTCGAAGCTGCCGGCGTGAAGAACATCCTCACGAAATCATACGGCAGCAGCAACCCCAAGAACCTCGCCAAGGCAGCCTTGGAGGGCCTCCGCCGGCTGCGCACACGCGAGCAAGTGGCAAAACTAAGGGGAGTCGTCATAGAATGAACCTGTCCGACGTAACATCCACGCCAAGGAAGAGAGACCGCAGGCGCAGAGTTGGCCGCGGAAACGGCTCGGGTAGAGGCAAAACCTGCGGCAGAGGAATGCGCGGGGCAAACTGCCGATCCGGCTCAGGCGGAAAGCCCGCATACGAAGGCGGCCAGATGCCGCTGTTCAGGGCACTGCCGCGGCGAGGATTCAACAACAAACGCTTCCGGATACCCTCCGGGCACATAAACATCCAAGACATCGCCGAGATGCAAAACAGCGCCGAAATAACACCCGAGCTGCTCAGAGAGGCGGGCCTCATCCGCCGCAAGGCCAGGATCGTCAAAGTGCTCGGCGAAGGAACACTCGACAGGCCCGTGACCGTCAAGGCGCACAAGTTCAGCAAGGCCGCCGTCGAAAAAATCGAGGCCGCCGGCGGAACCGTCGAAATCATCCGGTAAACGGCAACAGGCGGCCGCGGCGGATCGCCCAAGGGAAGCTACCGATGCTCGCACCACTGGTCAACGTATTCCGGATACCGGAACTCAGAAACAAGATACTCTTCACCCTGGCACTACTCATAGTTTGTCGGATGGGCGTATACGTGCCGATACCAGGTGTAGATACAAAAGAAGTCGCCGCGTCGATTGAGAGAGCCAGCCGGGGCGATGCGGGCGAAGGCCTGGGCGCCAAGATGATCGGCCTCGTCGACATGTTCGCAGGCGGCGCACTCAGCAGGTGCACCGTCTTCGCACTCGGCGTAATGCCCTACATCAGCGCATCCATCATCTTCCAGTTGCTCACAACAGTCATCAAGCCCCTGGAAGAACTATCCAAAGAAGGCGAGGCCGGCCGGAAAAAGATAGCGCAATACACACGCTACGCCACCGTGCTGCTTTGCATGGTGCAGGGCTTTTTCGTGGCCAAGTGGATTGTGGGGACTGGTAGCGGCTCATTCAGCTTCGTTAAAGATCCCGACTTCGGCTACTACCTGAGCGCAGTATTCAGCGTAACCGCCGGCACCATATTCCTTATGTGGATCGGCGAGCAGATAACAGAACACGGCATCGGCAACGGCATATCGCTCATCATCATGGTAAACATCATCGCCCGCATGCCCACCGCCGTCCGCGACCTGGCACTATCAAAGTTCAAGATGCACCTCTGGCCCGACGAACCAGGCAAATACGGCCTGATAATGGCGGCACTCCTTGTGGCAGTGTACCTTGCCATCATCGTGGGGGTAGTAATCATTCAGCAAGCCCAGCGGCGCATAACCGTGCAGCAAGCCAAGCACACCCGCGGGCGGCGCGTCTACGGCGGGCAGCGCCACTACATGCCGCTGCGCCTCAACCAGGCCGGCGTAATCCCGATCATCTTCGCGCAGTCGCTGCTGATGTTTCCCGGCATGATACTCGAGGCAGTCGGAAGCGCCGCCGGAGCAGGAACATTCCAGAAGGTGGTGATGAAAGTCCAGGGGCAGCTCAGCTCCGGATCATTCATCTACATGATGCTATACATGGCAATGATATTCTTCTTCTGCTTCTTCTGGACCGCCATAGTCTTCAACCCGATCAAGATGGCCGACGACATGAAACAATACGGCCACTTCATACCCGGCATCAGGCCCGGCAACCGCACGGCCGACTACCTCGAGAAACTCATGACGAGGATCACCCTCGCGGGGGCTGCGTTTCTTGTAGCCATCGCCATCCTGCCGCAGGTCATCAGCCGCATCATCGATCTGGGCGCCGCCGCCAGCCTCTACGGAGGCACCGGCCTCCTCATCGTTGTCGGAGTAGCACTCGACCTCGTCCAGAAAATCGAATCGCACCTGCTCATGAGACACTACGGCGGCTTCCTGAAAGGCAGAAAAATCCGAGGATCGCGCAGATGAAAACAGTGCTCCTTGGCCCCCCCGGAGCCGGCAAGGGAACGCAAGCCGAACACATAGCACGGAAATACGAAATCCCTCATATTTCCACCGGCGACATGCTCAGGCAGGCAACAAAAAACCAAACTCCCGTAGGCCTGGAAGCCGCGGGATACATCGATAAAGGCGAACTCGTACCAGACGACGTCATCGTAAGAATGGTAAAAGAGCGGCTGGGCCGGCCCGACTGCCGAAAAGGCTTCATCCTCGACGGATTCCCCAGGAACCTCCAACAGGGAAAAGCACTGGCCCACACACTCGACGAACTCGGCACGGACCTCGACGCCGTAGTATACATAAACGTGCCCGAGCACGACGTAATCGACAGGCTCTCCGGGCGGCAAACTTGCCGGAACTGCGGAGAAGGCTACCACGTTAAATACATGCCCCCAAAAAACAAGGGCGTGTGCGACAAGTGCGGCGGACAACTCTACCAACGCACAGACGACAACGCACAGACAATCAAGAACAGGCTCGAGATCTACCGGCAACAGACCGCCGATCTCATAAGCTACTACGACAGCATCAACCTGCTGGTCGAAATCGCAGGCGACAAAACAATCGACGAGGTCACGAAAGAAATCGACGCTCGGCTCCGAACCGATTTGAGGCAGCCTTGATCAGCCTGAAGTCGCCCAGGGAAATAGAACTGATGAAAGAGGCCGGGAGGATAGTGGCAGAAGTGCTCGACATCCTCACACAACAAGCCCTGCCGGGCGTAACGACAAAGGAGCTCGACACGATAGCCGAAGAACACATCCGGCGATGCGAGGCAATACCCGCCTTCAAGGACTACGGCGGAACATGCTCGAGGCCGCCCTTTCCGGCCACGATCTGCGCCTCCGTAAACGAAGAAGTAGTGCACGGAATACCAGGTACACGCGTCCTGAAAGAAGGAGACATCCTCAGCGTCGACGTAGGCGCTCGCAGAGAAGGCTACTTCGGCGACGCCGCAAAGACCATAGCGATAGGCCACATAACCCCCGAAGCCGGCCGGCTCGTAAAGGTCTGCCGGGAAGCACTAGACAAGGCCCTCGAAAAAGTGCAGCCGGGCCGCAAGCTCTCCGAAGTCGCCGCAGCCGTACAGCAACACACCGAAGCCAACGGATACTCCATAGTGCGGAAATTCGTGGGGCACGGAATCGGAAAAGAAATGCACGAAGGCCCGCAGATTCCCAACTTCCTGTCGCCGAGCTTCACAGACGTAACACTCAAGCCCGGCATGACACTCGCGATCGAGCCCATGATAAACCAAGGCTCATTTCGCGTGCGAACCGGCCCAAACGGCTGGACCGTGTCCACCGTCGACGGCCGGCTCTCCGCACACTGGGAGCACACCGTAGCGGTTACCCGCAACGGGGCCGACATACTGACCCTGCCCCGCCAAGTCGGAGGTCGGAGCAACTAGATGCCCAAAGAACAACCCATTCGCGTTGAGGCCGTCGTCAAGGAAGCGCTTCCCAACGCGAGATTCCGCGTAGAACTCGAAAACGGCCACGAAGTGCTCGCACACGTCTCGGGCAAAATGCGGATGCACTTCATCAGGATTCTACCCGGCGACAGCGTTACCATCGAAATGTCGCCCTACGACCTCACAAAGGGCCGCATCGTGTATCGAGGATAGCAATGAAAGTAAGATCATCAGTAAAACGAATCTGCGAAAACTGCAAAATAATCAGAAGAAAAGGCGTGGTGCGAGTAATCTGCACCGAACCCCGCCACAAACAAAGACAAGGCTGACACAACGGAGCAGGCAAATGCCCAGAATCCTCGGCGTAGACATACCAAACGACAAGCGCGTTGCCATATCGCTCACATACCTCTACGGCGTGGGAAGCACGGCAGCCGCCAGAATCGTGGAAGAAACAGGCATCGACCCCGCCAAGCGAGGCAAAGACCTCACCGAAGACGAAATCAGCCGGATCGTATCCTTCATCGACAAGCACCTCGTAATCGAAGGAGAACTCCGCCGGCAAGTCGCGCAAAACATCGCGCGGCTCAGACAAATAAACTGCTATCGGGGATTTCGACACATCCGCGGCCTGCCCGTTCGAGGCCAGCGGACCAAAACCAACGCCAAGACGCGCAAAGGCCCGGCCAAGACCGTAGCCGGAAGAAAAGCACCGCCTCGCAGCAAGTAATCCTGCCGTTGATCAATTTGCGCGGCCGCAAGCCGCCTCACAGGAGAAGCACAGTATTATGGCAAAGACCGGGAGAAGAGAAGCCAAGCGAGTACGCCGGAGCGTTTCGCAGGGCGTGGCACACATCAAAGCCACCTTCAACAACACACACGTCACCATAACCGATGTCAACGGCGACACCATCTGCTGGTCCAACGCAGGCGCCATCGGATTCAAAGGATCACGAAAAAGCACCCCATTCGCCGCACAGCGCGCAGGCGAAGTAGCCGGCGAAAAAGCCATGAAAATGGGAGTGCGCCAGATCGAAGTGCTAGTCAAAGGTCCCGGATCCGGCCGCGAATCCGCAATACGCGCACTACAGGCCGTGGGCCTCGACATCAAAGCCATAGACGACGTTACCCCCTTGCCGCACAACGGCTGCCGCCCGCGTAAGAAGAGGCGTGTCTGAACCGACAGCATATCAAGACGACAACAGTCACAAGGAGATAAAATGGCAAGGTACACAGGCCCCGTATGCCGGTTATGCCGGCGAGAGGGCATAAAACTATTCCTCAAGGGAGGTCGGTGCGACACCGCCAAATGCGCGGCAACGCGCCGCGAATACCCCCCGGGGATGCACTCCTGGCGGAGAGGAAAATTCTCCAAATACGGCACTCAACTACGCGAAAAGCAAAAACTCAAAAGAGCATACGGACTGCGCGAAAAACAATTTCGCCTCTACTTTGCCCAAGCCGAACGAACAAAAGGCAACACCGGGGAAAACCTCCTCATCCTGCTCGAGCGGCGCCTCGACAACGTCATATACATCCTCGGCTTCGCCTTCTCCAGAGCACAATGCCGCCAGCTCATCTGCCACGGCCACATAGCAGTCAACGGCCATCGCGTCGACATACCGTCATACTCCGTAAAACCCGGCGAAATCATCGAACCATACGCATCGGAAAGAAGCAAGAAGACCATCAAGCAATACCTCGAGCAAAGCGCCGAACGCGAAATGCCGCCCTGGCTCGAGCGCAGCACAGACCCCCCGAAAGGCACAGTCGCCGGAATGCCCACTCGGGACGACATCACGCTGCCGATACAGGAACAGCTCGTAGTCGAATTCAGCTCGAAGTGAGCAAAGTCGGTAACAACTCCACAACCCTAACCAGGGGAGGATAAGAATGCGCATAAGATGGAAAGGTTTCGAACTGCCAACCAGAGTGGTTTGTGAAGAAGAAACCTCTACCAACACATACGGCAAATTCAGCGCCGAGCCCTTCGAGCGAGGCTACGCCACAACCATAGGAAACAGCCTCAGGAGAATTCTGCTCTCATCACTCGAAGGCGCTGCACTCACAACCGTCCAGATTGAGGGAATACAACACCAATACTCCACCATCCCAGGCGTTGTTGAAGACATCACCGACATCATCCTCAACCTCAAAAAAGTGCTCCTGAAAATCGACGCCGAAGACGAAAGACACATCAAGCTCGAAGTATCAGGAGCCCGAGAAGTAACCGCCGGCGACCTCGAGTGCGGGCCGGAAATCGCAATACTCAATCCCGACCTCCACATCGCCACAATGTCCGACCCAAAAGCATCCATCCAAGCCATAATAACCGCCAGAAAAGGCAGAGGATACACAACCGCCGGCGAAAACGAGCGAGACATCATAGGCATCATGCCGATGGACTCGATCTTCTCGCCGGTAACCAGAGTCAGATACGCCGCCGAAAACACACGCGTCGGCCAGATGACCAACTACGACAAACTCATCATCGAAATCTGGACCGACGGCAGCGTCCTTCCCGAAATGGCACTCGTAGAGGCCGCCGGCATCTTTCGCAAGCACCTCGATCCATTCGTATACTACGTGGAAATAACCGAAGAAGCCATCACCGAAACCACCCGAAAACCCGCTGAACTCGCAGCAAGCCTCAACAGAGGCACAGGATCAGACGACCCCGCACTCCTCAGAGCCGTGCTCGACAGCAGCGTAGCCGACCTCGACCTCAGCGTCAGGGCCGAAAACTGCCTCGAATTACAAAACATACGCACAATCAGAGAACTCGTGGCAAGAACCGAAAACGAAATGCTCGGGCTCCGCAACTTCGGCAAAACCTCCCTCGAGGATATCAAGGTAAAGCTCACAAACATGGGCCTGACACTCGGCATGCAACTGAGCGAATCAGAAGGAATAAGCTGAAAATGAGGCACAGAATAAGAGGCAGAAAACTTAACCGGACATCGGCGCACAGGCGCGCCATGCTCAAAAACCTCGTGAGCAGCCTCTTCCTAGTACAACCCGACCGGGAAAACGGAACGTTCGAGCGAGTAATCACCACACGCGAAAAAGCCAAAGAAGCAAGGCGCCTCGCAGAAAAAGTGATAACACTCGGCAAAAAAGGCACGCTCGCCGCAAGGCGAAGAGCAATACAACTCATCGGAAACAAAGCAGCCGTTCGCAGAGCCTTCGAAGAAATTGCACCAAGATACACAAACAGGCCCGGCGGATACTCGCGCATAATCGGATTCCCCTCAAACCGACTCGGCGACAACGCACGCCGAGTGATCTTCGAACTCGTCGGACCCCTCGACACCGAAGCAGCCACACGGCCCGCCAAGCCCGAGGTAGACGAAAAACCCGCTGACGAAACAACACAAGACCAGGCACACGAAACAACACAAAGCGCCGACGAAACCGAAGAAGAAACAGCCGGAAAAAACCAGGCCGAAGAGGACGACAACCAACCCGACGAAAACCAGGAAAAACCCGAAGAATAAACACGACCCGCTCGAGAGCGGCCCCGATTCAAGAAAAGCCTTGACACAAAAGCGAATCGGGTGTAACATATAACCATGAACGGCACGGCGCCAGGCACAACGCAGCACCGGCATCCAAAAAAGGGCGATTAGCTCAGT
>JABMSA010000357.1 GCA_013202185.1 Planctomycetota bacterium | reverse complement strand
TCTCAGAGGAGACGGGCCGCCGGCCCGTCTCTACAACGCCATCGCCGAGCTGAGTATCTCGGATTGGCCGAATCACCTGAGCAAGCAATACTGCGGGAGGTGACCTCTTGGGCGCAAAGATATTGATGACCGGCAACGAAGCCGCCTCCGAAGGCGCCATCCAGGCCGGTTGCATGGCCTATTACGGCTACCCGATTACGCCTCAAAACGAAATCACCGCGTATATGTCCTTGCACATGCGCGAGCGCGGGCGCGTGTTTCTGCAGGCCGAAAGCGAGCTGGCCGCAGTAAACATGGTGCTCGGCACCTCGGCGGCGGGCTTCCGCGCGATGACGTCTTCCTCCAGCCCGGGCATCAGCCTCAAGCAGGAGGGCATCTCGTATCTGGCGGCGCTCGAGCTGCCGGCGGTGATAATCAACATGCAGCGAGGCGGCCCGGGGCTCGGCAACATCGCGCCCGCCCAGAGCGACTACTGGCAGGCCACCCGCGGAGGAGGCCACGGCGATTACCGATGCATCGTGCTCGCGCCGCATACTGTTTCGGAAACGTTCACCACGCTCATGCTCGCGTTCGACCTCGCCGACAAGTACCGAATGGTCGTCCTCGTGCTGGGCGACGGCCGCCTGGGGCAGATGATGGAGCCGGTGGAACTCCACAATGCCGCGCCGGCGGTGAAAGTCGACAAGCCATGGGCACTCAACGGATGCAAGGGACGCCCGTCCAACAAGCTTCACTCGCTGCTTCTGAAGGAAGACGATCTCGAAGAACTCAACACACGCCTTCAGAAGAACTACAAGAAAGTGGAAGCCAACGAGGTGCGCTTCGAGGAGGTCGACACCGAAGACGCCGAAGTGGTGATGGTGGCCTACGGCACCTGCGCCCGCCTCTGCAAGGAGGTGGTTCGCCACGCCCGCGACGAAGGCATCAAGGCCGGCCTGATAAGGCCGATCACGCTGTGGCCGTTCCCGGCGGAGCCGATCCGGCAGGCGGCCGCGCGCGGCGCGAAGTTTCTTTTTGTTGAAATGAGCGCCGGCCAGATGATCGAAGACGTCAGGCTCTCTCTCGAAGGCGCCGCCGAAGTGCGCTTCTACGGGCGAACCGGAGGCAACGTGCCGCGCTGGGACGCCATACTCCAGAAGACACGTGAAATGATGCCGTATAGCCCGCTCCGGAGGACATAGCATGCCGCCTGCTTCGGATACGGAAATCCTTTACGCAAAGCCCGAGTCGCTCCGCCGCACACGCACGCACTTCTGCGCCGGGTGCGGCCACGGAATCGTCCACAGGATCATCTGCGAGCTGATCGACGAGTTCGGCATCCGAGAAAAGACGGTGTGCGTGGCGCCGGTGGGATGCGCCGTTCTGGCGTACAACTACTTCGACTTCGACACCTGCGAGGCGCCGCACGGCCGCACGCCGGCCGTAGCGACCGGCATCAAGCGGGTGCTTCCCGAGCATTTTGTTTTCTCGTATCAGGGCGACGGCGACCTCGCGGCAATCGGCATGGGCGAGATCATTCACGCGGCGAATCGCGGCGAGAACATCTGCGTGTTTTTCGTCAACAACGCGGTCTACGGCATGACCCAGGGTCAGATGGCCCCAACAAGCCTGGTGGGGCAGAAAACAGCCACCTCGCCGAAAGGCCGCGACCCCGAAAACGAAGGCTACCCGATCCGCGTGTGCGAGCTACTGGCAACGCTGCAGGCCCCGGCATACATCGAGCGCGTGGCCGTCAGCTCGCCGCGGAACGTTCGCCGAGCGAAAAAGGCGATCCGCAAGGCGTTCCAAACACAACTCGAGGGCAGGGGTTTCTCGCTGATCGAGATACTCTCGCCCTGCCCAACCTACTGGCGGGTCGATCCGGTAACGGCGATGAAAGAACTCGAGGCAAGAATGCCCCCGATCTTCCCGCTGGGAGTCTTCAGAGACGGCCGGTAGAATTCATAACAGCCGCCTGAAAGGACACGCACAGCAATGCTCGAAAAGGTGATAATGGCAGGGTTCGGCGGGCAGGGGCTCCTGTTTATGGGCAAGCTCGTCGCCCAGATAATGATGGACCAGGGCAAGCACGTCACCTACTTTCCCTCTTACGGTGCGGAGGTTCGCGGCGGAACCGCCAACTGCCACGTCATCATCTCCGAAGACGAAATATACTCGCCCGTTATTGAGGCGGCCTCGACGCTCGTGATAATGAACGGGCCGTCATACGTCCGCTTCGCCCCCCGCCTCGAGCCCGACGGCCTCCTGCTGCTGAACACCTCGATCGCAACCGAATACGAGCCGATCGACTCGGGCACGATCATCGAGATCCCGGCCACCGAGGAGGCCAACACGCTCGGCGACCCGCGCGTGGCCAACATGGTGATGATGGGCGCCTATGCAGAGGCCCGCAACTTCGTGAGCATCGACGTTGTGCTCGACCAACTGGCCAAGGTGCTCGCCGTCAAGAAGCCCGAGATGCTCACCGTCAACAGGGCGGCGATCAATCGCGGCCGCGAGATCCTCCGCGAGAACGCCGAAGCCGGGCAATTCGCCGTTAGTTGAAATCGCCGCCGCCCTCCGGGAGACCTCACGGCGCCGCAACGGTACACCCCCGCCCCAAGGCAGTGAACGTCCTTTCCCCCTTACCATTCGTCATGGTTCGGCACGTAGTGGGGTGCGGCGCCCTGGCCGACGTAGCCGATCATGAACTTCGGCGACGTGAGGGTACCGCGGCCGCTGTCGATGCTTTCGACGTGACCGTCGACGAAGCACACGTTGGCCCGGCCGGAGTGCCGGAAGCAGGTGGTCGGGTTGGCATTGGGCCGCCACCGCCCGCGCGTATAGAGGAAGGGCGGATCGAGAAAGGACGTGTTGGTGACGCCGCCCTTGCCCCAGTCGAGCAGTGCGTCGGCGAACATGAAAACACTGCTCTGCCCGTCGACCTCGTGCAGCCTCAGCCACGGCTGGAGTCCTATCGATGAGTTCCAGCCGGGAGTGGCCGGCGGGCAGAGGAAGTAGCCGTTGTAGCCGTAGGTGGTCGTGGGCGCGCCGCCGAGGCCCTCGGGGGTGTATGTGCCGAACGGCTGCTCGGGGCATTGATACACATCGCTATCGTCGCCGGCCGTGCCGAGGTACGGTGCGAGGAACCCCTTGTCGTAATCCGGCGGGGCTTCGTTGGTCCCCCACCAGTAGGTCGGCGGGCCGCTGCCGACGTACCCGAGCGGCGGGAAATGATCGTCGTAGTTGTTTGCGTAAAGCTGCACGGCTATGCCGAGCTGGCGGAGGTTGCTTCGGCACTGAACGTCTCTCGCCATGATTCGGGCCTTCCTCAGGGACCCCATGAGCAGGCCCGCAAGTATGGACACAATAGCTATCACGACGAGCACTTCAACGAGGGTAATGCCGTCCGAGCGGATCCGCGTGTGCATTACGGTCGTTGCCATTTCACTGCTCGCTCTCAATTGGGGCGGTCATTGAGTACATCGTGTGTTGAGCGCGTTCCTGACGAATATCATGTCGAGAATGTTTATGCTGCCGTCGCAGGTGACGTCGGCCTGCCAGTTGTCGCCGCTTGCCGGATCGCTGTTGAACCTGTTGCGGACGAAGATCAGATCGAGGATGTTCACCGTGCAGTCGAGGTTTGCGTCGCCGTCGACGGGCCAGTCGTGTTCCGGCGGAGGTTCCCCGAACGCCTGCAGGCCGTCGGCTCCTACGCTGTAGATGTTACCGTCGGCGTAGGCTGGTGTGCCGCCGGCGCCGTCGGGCGATGAAAGCACAAACTCGGCGTCGTCGGGCGTGAGCGACAGATCAAGCGCGTAGAGAGTCTGGTAGTAGAAGCCGCCGAGCCCGGGCGCGGTGCCGACGTAGCACACGCCGTTGACAACGGCCGGGGTGTGATCTCGCCCGCCGGCATCGGTGAACTCCCACAGCTTGGCGCCGGTGTCTTTGGCGAAGGCTTCTATCTTCGGCACGCCGTACATGTGCAGGCCGCCGCACAGCAGGACCGTGTCACCCAGGATAACAGGCACGCTGCTGCTTCGCTCGGATGGCGTGCGCCACACCAGGTCGCCCGTGAGGGCGTTGAGCCTGTAGAGGAAGCTGTTGTCCTCGCCGCCGTAGAATCCGTACGAGGCGGCGTACGCGGAATCGCCCTCGATGCTGACGCCTCCCCAGAATGTGCCTCCCGGCACCCATTTCCACGCCGGGGGGAACTGATAGCTCTCGGGATCAGGCACGCGGTAGGTCCACTCTTCGCCGCCCGTTTCCGCGTTGAGCGCCCTGATCCAGCCATCGGCGTCGGCGACGATCACGAAACCGGCGGCTCCGCCGGCGCGGGCGTAGTACGCGGGCGTGCAGCCGGAGGTGACGCCCACCGGCGCGGACCATAGGATCGTGCCCGGCTCATCGCTGGTGGCCCCGAGGTTGAGTGCAAAGAGCCTGCCTGGATCGGCGCTGGAGGAGGTGGCGATCGCTGTGG
>JABMSA010000356.1 GCA_013202185.1 Planctomycetota bacterium | reverse complement strand
TCCTTGAACAGCGTCATAGCAGGCAGAAGCAGACCAATGACACCTTTGACTGCACTGTGAGGAATAACTTTCCAAGCGAAGGCCTCTGCGACTTGGTGGCCTCCCGTGGGACATCCCTGCTTGTTGTCTTGCATCCACTCCCAAACGTGTCGGTCTTCTTGGGTTATTTTTCCGCCCTTCACCTCGATCCATGGCGGATTACCGACGATCCAGTCAAATTTGGTTCTCGCGCCGTACTGCTTCCATGCTGATTCTGGCGCAAAGAAATCGGCCTCAAATATATTCTTGTCTCGCAGAACCGGCAACTTGAAAGAGCCGTTCGCCAAACCTGGCGGATCGATATAGTCCAGCAGTGTGAGAATCAAACTCAACTCGGCAACCCGGCATGCGTCACCGTTGCGTTCCACGCCGAAAATGTGCTTCTCGAGCAACTCGCGCAGCTCAGTGGGGCGAAGAGCACGTCCCTTGCCCTTGGCCAGTTCGCGTTCGATCAGATGCCTGTAGCACTGCACGAGGAAGGCGCCCGATCCACATGACGGGTCGAGGACCTTCATTCCGGTCGTCAAGGGGCGACGTTCATGCAGTTCGGCGAGCATGAAGTTCACCAACAGAATCGGGGTGTAATAAGCTCCGGTCTTCTGGCCTGCCGATTGCTCTCCATCCTTGCACGGCGTGTGGAGAAACTGTTGGTAGATGACGGACAGTGTCTCGATTGGAATGTGTGAAAAGTCGTACGCTTGAAAGTCGAGATGTAGCTGTCTGCTCTCGGGATCGTCGCCGTAAAAGACACCGGCAACGAACTGCAAATGGCTGTCCTTGAACCTCGATTCCTCTCGACCGTTTAATGGGAATATGCTTCCGTTCAGCCAGTCGTCAAGGCGTTCAATAAGGGACTTGAAGCTGTCGAGGCAAGCGTTCCGAGTGAAGACCTTGTCCGGGTCAATGTCCCATTGCGCGAGTTTGTTGTTCGTTAGGAAGCCACGGTCTCTCAGATAGCGAAGATAGACATATTTGCCGATCAGAGCGTGGGACGTGTTCTTGTCCAGGTCGTCGTCACGTAATTTCTGATCGAGCGTGTTGAGGCTGTCGAGCAGCTTCCAATCGACACGCGTTTCCGTCGTTCCCTGCGGGCCCCACTTCTCCCACACGTGACCGTTGTCAATTGACTCTGCGTCTAGCCCCTCCAACCGCTCGGCGACTTCGCTGAAGGCAATCGATGCCTCAAGGATCCCTTGAGCTGCGGGGCTTTTTCCCTGTGGATTGTAACGGAATCCTGAATAAAGTTTAATGTCATTGGGCGTCTTGACAATGACGAACGGGACAACGTTCTGATTCCAGACCAGACGATGAATCTTGTTGGCCTGCTCCTCATAAGCGACCTCGAACACGTAAACAACCGGAACGATTGCATCTTGGGTGGGGCCGGTTTGGGGTCTCAGCGTGTAGACGCCACTCAGGTCGCCAATCTTTTCGGCTTTTCGGAAAACGTGCGCGTAGTATGGGGCGTGTTCGAGGTCGGGCGTACCACACGTGAGGAAATTGGGAGAATCACGGTACCCGAGTTCGACAAGTAGTTCCTTGGCCGTCATGCCGCGGTTCCTTGCAAGCTAAGGAAGGACTCCTAGGTAACCTTACTTAAGTATACCAATGTCCGCTAGTGTGTCAATGACAATTCAAAAACTTTTGGCCTTCCGACGTGGAAAAGTATATAATATCTTGCAGACGTTTCCAAAATGAAATCGGCGCTGTCCGTTGCAGTCAGCCGCTCGGAAATCACGGCCATGACCCTCACTCTCACAGAACTACAGCGCGTTACCGGCGAGCTGAACGAAAGGGCGCTCGGCGGATTCGTCCAGAAGATACGCCAGCCTTCCGTTCGGGCGGTGATGCTGCAGGTGCGCGTGCCGGGCGAGACGCATCATATTTACCTCTGCGCCGATGCCGGCCTCGCGAGGGTGCATCTGCTGGCGCTCCCGCCGCCGAACCCGCCTGCGCCCCCGCAGTTTTGCATGGTGCTGCGCAAGCATCTGCTTGGCGGCGCGATTCGGTCCGTCGAGCTGGTGTCGGGCGATCGCATTGTGAAGTTCGGCATCGAGGGCAAGGACAAGAATGGGGCGCCCACACGCCGCAGCCTGGTGCTCGAGCTGGTGCCGGGCTTCGAGAACATCATTCTGATCGACGAGAACGACACCATCATCGCGGCCGTGCAGCATGCCGAGTCGAAGGAAGGCCGGCGTATCGCGCCGCACGAGCGCTACATCCCGCCGCCTGCGATTCCGCCCGTAGCTGCCGCCGGCGAGGATCGCTTCGAGGAACCGCTGCGGGCGCAGAAGCTCGCCACGTATTCGGCGGCCATCGAGCGCGCCTACGCGGCGCAAGACGAAAGCGCGCGGAGCGAAGAGCTTCGGCGCCAGTTGGCGACGGCACTTTCGAAACGCGAGAAGCGAGCCAAACGCAGGCTGGGCAAGATCGAAAAACACTTCGAGGCCACCGGCCAGAGCGATACCTTGCGGCTCAAGGGCGAGCTGCTCAAGGCAAACCTGCATCTCGTGCGCAGGGGGCAAGCCAGCGTGGAGTTGGAAGACACGATAACTCAGTCGGGCGAGATAATCACCGTCGCGCTCGATGCGGCCCGCTCGCCACAGGACAACATGCAGCGGATGTTCAAGCGGGCGCGCAAGCTCAAGGCCGGCCGCGCGATCATCAAGGGGCGCCTGGCCGACGCGCGTGCGGAGGTGGCCGAGCTTTCCGAGCTGAAGAGTGAATTGGAGATCGCCGGCAGCCTCGACGCACTGCAGAAGCTTCGCGAAAAGATGCCTAAAGGCGCCGCGATCGGCAGAAAGCGCCGGCCGGAGGAGGTGCGCTCGAAGCCGCGCCAATTCATCTCCGCCGACGGCCAGACGATCCTCGTCGGCCGCAGCCCGCGCCAGAACGACGAGCTTACGCGCAGCGCACTCGGCAATGACATGTGGCTGCACGTGCAGCAGTACACCGGCTCGCACGTGATCATCAAGATGCCGAAGGGCAAGCCGCTGCTGAAGGAAACGCTGCTGGACGCGGCGCACCTGGCGATGCACTTTTCAAAGCTGCGCGACGCCGACAGGGCGCCCATCGACTACACCTTCAAGAAGTACGTGAAAAAGCCCCGCAACGCCGTGCCGGGCTACGTCACCTACTCGCAGCAGAAGACCATCATGCTCGTGCCCGACAGGAAGCGCCTGGCGAGGCTGCTGGGTGGGAAGCGGGAGTAGGGCCGCGTTACGGACGCCGCTCTCCCATGCTCAAAGCGTTTGAATAATCCGGACAGCGTGATATAGTGCGATTCGCTCGGGCAGTAGAGGTCAACGGCAACTGTCAACGGGAGGTCACATGTCAGCGAGAAAACGCAACAAAGCCAAACGACAACGCAAGGCCAACCGGCGAAAGCACAGTCGGTTTGAGGGGCTTGAGAGGAAACTGAAGGAAGGCGTGCTTAAACCGGACAAGATACTCGTTGAGCCCGAGGGAGTGGCCAGGATGTCCGAGGTGCTGGAGGAGTTCGCGATGCCGTTTCTCGGGTCTGTGGAGACCCTGGAGGAGTGCGAGCGTGTCTTCTCCGTGGCTGTCTTGGCATGGAACGTCGCCTTGTTCCCGGAGGACGAACAAGGGAAGACCTACGAGGCTATCATTGACGAAGTGATGGCGGAGTCGAAGCTCGAGGACAAGGAATTCCTCAAGAACATGGTGAGCTTGCTGATTGCAAGAAAGAACTCCCGCTTCGCAGAATACAACCGGTTCATAATTGACTTGGACATCACCTCCACACCAACGGGGTTCAATCTGAAGGTTGCTTCGACCCTGGAGAAAGACACCGCGCGGCGGTGCCTTGACATCTGACTTCTCCCGGCAAGACTGGTCATGCGAGCATATGGAAGGCGGCCCGCATCAACCCGCGTTTATCCGCTCAACATCGTCGGCCCCGTCAATCATGCAAGAATTGGCTTGACAAGCCGAAAAGGTGCGGTATAATGTTGGTAAGTGTTGGATGACGGTTCAGGAGCAGATGAGGGATAGGTTGTGTGCGCTGTCACGGGTGCCGCGGCAGTAGATTCGGCCAGCAGTGTCACTGAAAGACGCGACAAAGCGGGGCGCCTGAAAAGAACCCCGGGCTCGGGTGTCCTTGATTAACATAGCGGTAAGCTGTCCATCACCGACACCGGTAAGCGAACTCAATCATGGCACATCGCGTTTCAGGACTCAACCCTCGGATGCTGAGGTGGGCCAGGGAGAAGTCCGGTCATTCCATAGACGACATAGCACAGCATCTCAAGAAGGATGTTGCGGTGATCGAGAGTTGGGAGGCAGGGGAAAGCGCTCCGACTTACGTTCAACTCGAGAAACTGGCGTACACGTACTACAAGCGCCCTCTTGCGCTCTTCTTCTTTCCCGAACCCCCCATAGAGCCTGACCCGAGCAAGTCTTTTCGGTCTCTGCCGGACTTCGAAGTGGAGGCGTTTGCCGCAGATACTCGGTATGCGCTGAGGCAAGCTCGGGCGATGCAAGTCTCCCTTAGCGAGCTTTGTGATGGCGTCAATCCCGCCGACCAGAAGATATTTCACGACATTCATCTTCAAGCCCGATCTGTCGTCAAAGCGACTATTCAAGTAAGACGCTATCTGGATGTGTCACTGACACAGCAAAGTAGCTGGAAAAGCACAGAGGATGCTCTCAAGAATTGGAGAGAGCGCATTCAGGACAAGGGCCTGTTCATCTTCAAGCGCTCTTTCAGGCAGAAAGACCTGTCTGCTTTCTGCCTTCCGGATCCTCATCATGAGTTCCCCATCATATACCTGAACAATAGCACCGCACCCGCACGTCAGATCTTCTCCATCTTTCACGAACTGGCTCATCTTCTATTGGGGGTTGGCGGTGTCACGAAGAGCGACGATTCGTTCATAGACTTCCTTACCGGAGATCCAAGAAGGATCGAGGTTTTCTGCAACGTATTCGCAGCCGAATTCCTGGTTCCCTCAGAAGATTTCAAGCAGTTCCTCAGCCACGATTTTTGCGACGATCGTGCCGTTGCCAGGATCGCAAGTAGGTACAACGTGAGCCGCGAGGTGATTCTCCGCAAAGCCCTGGACAAGAACCTTGTCGATGAGCAGCACTACAGGGAAAAGGCAGCGCAATGGGCGAAGGAATACAAGCAGAGCCGCGGTAAGCGCAGCGGCGGGTCCTACTATCCAACGCAGGCCACCTACTTGGGAGGCAAGTTCCTGGATCTGGCATTCGGCCGGTACTATCAGGGACGCTGCTCGATGGAACAATTGGCCGATTACCTGAACGTCCGAGTGAGGAGCATACGTGATTTGGAGCAATTTGCACTGAGCAATATTCCTGCACAATGATCTATGTCTTCGACACAAGCAGCTTCATTGTTCTAAGCCACTATTTCCCTCAACGGTTTCCGTCCTTCTGGGAGCAGTTTGATGAAGCCGTGTCACAGGGAGCGGTCATATCGGTGCGCGAAGTATATAAGGAGCTGGACAAGGAAGCGAGTAAGGAGCACCTTCACGACTGGTTGAAGAGGAACAAGCAAGTATTCCTGATGCCCAGCGAAGAGGAAACCGAGTTTGTCGCTGAGATCTTCGCCGTTACGCACTTCCAGTACCTGGTGACCCAGAAGCAGAGGCTAAAGGGTACTCCTGTGGCAGACCCTTTTGTCATCGCGTCAGCAAGGATAGACAACGCGTGTGTTGTGACGGAAGAAAGCATGAAACCGAATGCAGCAAACATCCCCAACGTGTGCGAGCACTTCTCAATTCAGTGCACGAATATCGAGGGATTCATGCGCAGAGAGGGATGGCAGTTCTGATGTCTAACACTGAGAACCATCCTGATGATGCGTGGCGCGGCGACGATGCATGACTGTGCATACGGCACAGATTCACAGAGCCACTTGTGTGCGGAAAAGTGGCAAGATCCTGACTTGCATCAACCCGCGTTTATCCGCTCAACATCTTCGGCCGTGTTGGTCAAGCAAGAATTCACTTGACAAGCAGCGGCCCGTCTCCTCTTGAGACGCCCCACCGGGGCGTCTCTACAAGTACGTCACCGTATTTGTGTAGCTCTTCAT
>JABMSA010000355.1 GCA_013202185.1 Planctomycetota bacterium | reverse complement strand
CGCTCTAATTGTGAGTCAGAGCGCCCAGATCAAGAACGACGACGACGACGAGGACGAGAACGATATCTGGATTGCCAAAAAACGGAATTAGCCTTCGTCGGTGGGCGCACGCCGGGCGCCTGGTGGATGTCGCACAGCGCCGGATCGATGCTAGACGCGCGCCCGTCATTAGAAAGTACAGACGGATGTGTGGTAGTAGTACCAAACCGACTGGAGCCTAATCTTGAGATCCGCACAGAGACAATTTCTTTTTTTGGTCCCGTCTTGGGGTACGTACCCTTCTGTACGTACCTACAGAACGCTGTACTAGAATGTTAGACTCACACACAAGGTGAGGCGCCGATGGCCGATTTGGTCGAAACATTTCTCCAGATGTGGCGGTGGCAGGCGGTGATCGAAATACCGCTGATGGCCATCGTGATATACTACGTGCTCAGGTTCATCGAAGGCACGCGGATGGCGGGATCGGTGAAGCTGCTCGTCGGATTCTTCACCATCGGCACCCTTTGCGTATTCAAGCTGGGCCAGTTGGCGCACCTCAATGTGATCGTCTGGCTGGTGGACAAATCCCTCCCGATCGTGGCGATTGCGCTTCTTTTCATATTCCAACCGGAGTTGCGCAGGGGTCTGATCATGCTCGGGCGCTCGCCGTTCTTCGGCCTGCTGACGCGAGGGGAGTCGGCCACGGCCAACGAAGTCTTCGAGGCGGTCACGGGGCTTGCGCGCAGTCAAACCGGCGCGCTCATCGCCATTCAGAGGGAAGTGGGAATGCGGGGCTACATCGAGCGCGGGGTACGCCTCGACGCGCGCGTCTCGGCCGAGCTGCTCATGAGCATCTTTCGCGTGGGCACGCCCCTGCACGATGGCGCCGTGATCATCCAGAACAACCTGATAGCGGCTGCGGGCTGCCTTCTGCCGCTCACGGAAAACATCGACATAGGCGTGGGAATGGGCACGCGCCACAGGGCCGGCATCGGCGTGACCGAAGAGACCGACGCAATCTGCCTGATCGTCTCCGAAGAGACGGGCGGAATATCAGTTGCTATGAACGGTCAGATCGATCGCAACATCGACCGCGAGCGCCTGCGCGGAATCCTCCGCGAGTTCTACGTGGAGCAAGGCATTGCCGGTGATGACATAACCCGGAAAGGCACGCAATCTTGAGGCACGCCATTTTCGACCACTGGAAACTCAAACTGCTCGCCCTGATGCTGGCGGCGATTGCGTGGGTGGTCAGCATCGGCCGCGACTACACCCTTGCCCAAGACATCAAGGTGATCCTCACGCTCGAGCCGCCTGCGGGGGGGGTTATTCTTCAGATAAACGGTGCGCCGTATGACGGCGAGCTTGATATCGAAGTGGACCTCTCCGGGCCTCGGGGCAAGATCGACGACCTCGAGGTCGAATCGCTGACGGCAACATACAGCTTCGCGTACATCGACGTGGATGAGATTAAGAACGAGCCCCGCTCGGAGACCGTCGACCTGCTGAAGTCGATCAGAATCCGCACCGGAAACAATAACCTTCCACCCGACATCGAGATAGACAGAGCCGAGCCCGAAGAGTTGGAAGTGAAAATCGACCGGATAACGAGCAGGGCCGTTCGTGTCAAGCCGATTCTGGATTATATCGCAAATGACGGCTCGCGCATGCAGATAGAGTCGAAGTCCACCGACAAGGGATGTGTCGATGGCTACAGAATCACTGATTACTCCTCCAACCCGGCAGCCGTTACAGTCAGCGGGCCGGCGAGCGTGATGCGAGACATCGAGCAGGTGACGGCGGGGCCCGCGCTCGTCGATCAACTGTACGCTCCCTCCGACAGAACAGTATCTGTGGTGCCGTTCGTGGAGCACCCCATATATGGCCGCGTGGGCATTGACTGCCAGAAAAGGGTTGAGATCAAGATCACTGTCGAAGAGAAGCTCGAATCCAGAACGCTGAAGGATGTTCCCATTCGCTTCCTCATGCTTCCCAAGTATTTTTGGATCGTCGAAATCACGAAGATTGACGGCAAAGCGGCCGATGCGCAGAACCCCACGGTGGATATCGTAATCAGCGGGCCGGCGAAACAATTGGCCGGGATAAAGCCGGAGGATCTGACGGTCTTTCTCGATCTTACTCAGGCTAAGACCCCGGGCGAGTTCGAAACAACCCCCGGTGTAAAGCTGCCCGTAGGCATACGCCTCGACAGAGGGCCCGAAAAGCCTCCCCCCGTCCCCGTTGTCACCTATGAAGTAACCTCACCAGTAGACCTCAGTGATGCACCTGAAGGATAGCCCACAATGATCGATCAGGAGAAGGTACAACAGGCGGTGCGGCTGCTTCTCGAGGCAATCGGCGAGGACCCGGACCGCGATGGCCTCCAAGAGACCCCACGGCGCGTGGCGAAGATGTGCGATGAAATCCTCCTGGGAATGAACGTCGACCCCTCGCAGATCATCAAGGTGCTCAAGTCGGAAGATCACGACGAGATTGTGCTCGTCAAGAACATTCCCTTCCATTCCATCTGCGAGCATCACCTGCTCCCTTTCGTGGGCGTTGCCCACGTGGCATACATTCCGGATGGCTCCCGCGTGACCGGAATCAGCAAGCTCGCAAGGGTGGTCGAAGTTCACTCGCGAAAGCTCCAGGTGCAGGAGCGCCTCACCACGAACATAGCCGAAACCATCATGACAGCCCTCAAGCCGAGGGGGGCTATTGCGATCCTCGAAGCCGAGCACATGTGCATGACGATGCGTGGCATAAAGAAGCCCGGCGCACGGACGGTAACGTCGGTGGTTCGGGGAATATTCCGCGAGAACCCGGCCACGCGCGCCGAGGCAATGGCTCTTATCCGTGGCGGCGAATGATCCCGCCTGCACCTTTCTTCAGTAAGTTACCACAATGTTGAAATGCGCCAGCAGCGTTCCCTGCACCCGCTGCAGCTCGATGAACGCCTGGCTGTATGCGATTACCGAGCGTATGAAGCGCTGCTGTGCCCTGGCAAACTGTTCCTGGAAAACGAGTACGTCGAAGCTGGTGATCTTGCCCGCCGCAAACCGCTTCCGCTCGGCCTGCAGCTTTTTCCACTGGGCCCGGCGCAGCACGTCCGTCGAGCTGATCTGGGCCCTGGCTGTACGCAGGAGACGAATCGCCTGCCTCGTTTCCACGATTATGTCTTGCTTGAGCCGCTCGAATCGCAGGCTCGTCTGTGCAAGCTCGAGCTTTGCGGTGCGAAACGCCGACCTGCGCTTCCGGTTGCCAAGGGGGATCTCGAGAACGAGGCCCACCTCGACGGTGTAGAAGTCCCCCGAAGTTGCGTTGTCGAAGGCAGACCGATAGCCGCGTCCTGCGGTAGGATCGATGATTGAGCCGGGTCTGGGAGTTCCTCCAATGCCCGCAAGCTCTCCGCCAAAGACAAGATCGAGACTCGGCCACAACTGGTTGCGCGTGTAGCTCAGCTCGATGTTGCGGTTCTTCAGCTCGTACAGAAACTTCCGGTAGTCTGGCCTGAAGCCGCGGGCAAGCTCGAGGCTCTGCTCGACGTTCATCGGCACATCAACGACCGTCGGCGGCGTTTGAGGGGCAACCGGCAGTTTCCATGAATCGCCTCCCCTTTCAGCGGCGATGTTCGTCACTCGTTTGAGTTGGTCCTCGACCGTCTCGATCCTCGCCTTCATGAGTATGATGTCCGTTGTGCGTTCGGCCACGCCGGCCTCAGCCTGGAGCACGTCTGTTCGAGGAACGGTCCCCGCCCTGAATTTTGCCTCGTTCTCTTCCAGCAATTGCCGTGCTTGCTCAAGCGAAACCTCGCGCACCTCCAGATCCATTATCGTAAAGATCAACTCCCAGTATGTGTTGATGGCGGTTGCCAGGGCGTTCATTATCTGCTGCCTGTAGTTCTGCCGCACTATCTTGATTTCATTTTCCGCCTGGTGAATGTTCTTCGTGTTTATTGCGATGCCGAAGTCGCGGAGCAGCGGCTGCGACACATCCAGCCTGATGACCACGTCGTATCGAGGGTTCAGAGGCACGAAAATGTCGTTCGTCCGCAGGCGCTGGTTCCTGAAGGAGAAGCTATAGCTGCCGCCCGTGGGCAGCATTTGCCCGAGCGAAAAGTCTGCGTCATATTCTCGTTCCTGGGGGATGATGGCGCCTTGAAGCACATTGATGGCCTGCTCTATCGTTCGTCTGTAGGTGAACAAGGACCCCAAAACAGGATCGAATTCCGCGCGCCTCTCGGTCGTCGCGAGTTCACTTATGGGCACCGAAATCCTCTCGATCCCGATGTCGAAGTTGTTCTTCAACGTACTGTCGATCACTTCCCGAATGCCGAGTTCCAGTCTTTTTCCAATGATGTCGGTGCGCTTGTAGATGATCTCGAGGCGCGAGACAGGGTCGACCTCCGGAGGCGGGGCGGCCTCTTTGGGAATATCACCCGCGACGGCCGTCGACGCAAGCAGGAACATGACTATGACACAAGCCCAAGGAACGGCGTGGTTCATTGCGCTCTCCCTCCATCAGGATTCTTCGGAGAGATTTTCTTCTTTTCCATTGTTTTGACGGGCGTTATAATGATCTGTATCAAAGGCGCCCCCTTTCGAGGCAGCAAGAGATCACGCGCAGCCCATAGAAAGCCACGAGGAGGACAATCTGATGAACTCGGTCAAGGACGTGCTGAAGAACCCGTGGGTCAAGCTGATTGGAATCGCCTTGGGCCTTGGGCTGTTCGGATGGATTGTGTATCACGTCAGGGATGTATTGGTCCCGTTCGCGCTCGCGCTGATCGTGGCATACATCCTCGACCCGGTGGTGGATGTACTCGAACGGCGCAAGGTTCCGCGAACGCTCGCGATCGCCCTGCTGTGTGTGGGAT
>JABMSA010000354.1 GCA_013202185.1 Planctomycetota bacterium | reverse complement strand
GAAGCAGAATCATTTGTAGCAGAATCATTTGTAGCAGAATCAAAGGAGGCGGAGGGCGGCACTTAAACGTTGCTTTGAAACCCCGGCCGCTGTACAATAACCTGTGATTGCTTTGCACCATCAACTTCTTGCGGTGAAACACTCGGAGACGACACTGTGCTGGAAGCTTTCGAAGCGCGGGGAGAATGGCTCAAGGGAAACCTGCACACACATACCACCAATTCCGACGGTCGCTACACCCCGGAAGAACGCGTGGCGGGTTACAAGGAGCACGGCTACGATTTCCTCGCTTTTGCCGATCACGGTTTCACCACGCTCTACCACGACGAGGAGCTGACGGTGATAGCCGGCTCGGAATGGAGCGTGAACCTCGACTACCGGGCGTATCACCTGCTGGCCCTCAATGTGCCTACCGCATTCGACCTCCCCATGGATATGGCGATCCAGGAATGCGTCGATGAAGTGCGCTCGGTGGGCGGATGTGCGATCATCGCTCATCCCTATTGGAGCGGCCTCGCGCTGCCCGAAATGCAGGAGATCGAAGGCTGCCTGGGAATCGAAATATACAATCACATGACACAATGCGGTGTTTGTAAAGGAGTCTCGACGGTCCACTGGGACAACCTTCTGGCAGCGGGCTGGCGCGGATTCGGCTTTGCGGTAGACGATTGCCACCATCTCGTCGACGCTTACGGAGGCTGGATAATGGTAAAATCCGAGTCCCGTGACGCCGATTCTATTCTTAAGGCGGTCAAGGCCGGCAGGTTTTATTCGTCGGCCGGGCCGGAGATAAAATCAATTGAGAAAAACGGCGATCTCCTGCAGATCGAATGTTCCGACGCCGCCGAAATCGACCTCATCGGCCGAGGATGGCTCGGCGGACGCACCGTCGCACCCGACGGTGAGGTACTCAACAGCGCCGAGTTTGGCCTGAACGGCCAACAGGGCTACGTGAGAATCGAGGCAACCGATCCCGCGGGTCGCACTGCCTGGACGAATCCGCTGTTTCTTGCGTGACACACTACCGCCGGGCGCGGCTGCCTGCACCGGCATCTTCTGCATAAGGAGGCTTCATGAAGCTCTGCGTGATTGGATCCGGCTACGTGGGGCTGGTCACAGGAAGCTGCCTGGCCGAGATCGGCCACACGGTCACCTGCGTCGACAGCGACGAGCGCAAGATCGAGGTGCTCCGGTCAGGGGCTGTTCCGATCTTCGAGCCCGGGCTCGATGAGATCGTTGCCCGCAATTCAAGTGAAGGCCGGCTGCGTTTCACACAAGACATCGCCGACGGAATGCAGGGGGCGCAGGTCGTGTTCATTTGCGTAGGCACGCCCCCCACTGCTTCGGGCGAGGCCGACCTCTCTTTCGTCGAGGGTGTGTCGACCGCTGTGGCCCACCAACTGGCCGATTACACCGTGATCGTCGAGAAAAGCACCGTGCCCGTTCGAACCGGCCGGCGCGTGAAGCAGACCATCACCCGAAACAACGTCAACAACGTCGAGTTCGATGTCGTATCGAACCCCGAGTTCCTGCGCGAGGGCTCGGCGGTGGACGATTTTCTCGCACCCGACCGCATCGTGGTAGGGGCGGAATCGGAGAGGGCCGAAGCCGTCATGCGCCGGCTTTACGAGCCTATCGTGAAGAAGAATCCGCACGAGGTGCCGATCATCGTAACCGACGTCAACAGCGCCGAGCTGATCAAGCACGCGTCCAATTCATTCCTCGCGCTCAAGATCTCCTACATCAACGCCGTGTCGCAGATCTGCGAGCTATCGGGCGCCGACATCGGCAAGGTAGCCGAAGGAATGGGGCTCGACAAGCGGATCGGCAAGGGCTTCCTCTCGGCCGGCGCCGGATTCGGAGGATCGTGCTTCCCGAAAGACGTTGCCGCGTTCCGTCAGATCGCCGGCGAGCTCGGCTACGACTTCGGCCTGCTCGAAAACGTGCTCGATATCAACGACCGCCAGAAGCAACTGCCCGTGAAAAAAGCCAAGCAGGCGCTGTGGGTCCTCAAGGACAAAACGATCGCGGTGCTCGGGCTGGCTTTCAAGCCGAACACCGATGACATCCGCGAGGCGCCCGCGCTCTGCTGCATTCGAGAGCTGCTGAAGGAACACGCCAAGGTGAGGGCCTGCGATCCGCAGGCGGCCGAGCGCACCCGCGAGGTCTTCCCCGACATTACCTACTGCGAAAACGCATACGACTGCGTGGAAGGAGCCGACGCTGTCCTGCTGATG